>NZ_AKWZ02000013.1 GCF_000306235.2 Leptospira fainei serovar Hurstbridge str. BUT 6 | reverse complement strand
GAACACGAAAATATCAAAGCCGAAGTCGAAAAACTAAACCCGTCGGATGTCCGCCTAACGAAAGATAATTGTCGAAGTTCCGCGAGTCCGAAGGACTTGGCGCGAGACTTGCCCTGCAAGACGAGTGACAAAGCGGAATTTGGCGAAGCCCAAGCAAGGTCGCGAAGCGATCCCGAAGCGCCGCGACAATTTTTAGTTATCCGAAGTTGAGCCTCAAATGATTAGCTTGAAGCCATGGATGGCGGTTTCTATTCAAAAGCTATACTACTTGATCTAATGCTAATTCAGGAAATACTTGCTTGATCCTTGCAATTGTAGAAAGCGCGGGATTAGCACTCTTTGGTGATTCAAGACGTTGATAACTATATAAGTTTTTCATACCAATAAGTGAAGCCGCTTGTTTCTGACTTAAACCTCGCTTTAATCGAGTCATTCGTAAGATTTGAGAAAAAGCTATTTTAGGATCCACCGCTGCTAATACTATGTTTCTTCCAGATACTTTCTTCTTTGGTAGAGGAAATATAGACTTGGAATCTTCATTATCATTCAAATAAAGATTTAATGCCTCATGAATATTTGATTCTAATTCTTTCTTAGAATCAGCTTGAGTCATGCATCCTTTTAGTTCTATACATTCTGCCCAATAGCCTGTTTTATCTGTATGAATACGAAAATGATAGTGCATTGATTTTACCTCTGACTTTCTCGCAAATGCTTTAGTAAAGCTGTTTCAAGACCTTTCTTTAGTTCCTTATGTATCGGAATTGTCTCTCGATCAATTCCTTTACCAACCATTACATGGCTACCTTTTTGCCTAAGTATTTCCCAACCTTCCTTCTGGTAGAGCTTTAGCATTTCTTTGCCGCTTAGTGGCATAAATCCAGTATGCCAATTATAATTGGCATTGTCAATATTTACCTATGGCAAAGAACATAAAAAACTCATTAAAGTCGGCCATGGACGGCCGACTCCAGAACTGAATAAAGTTTGAGGCTCAATTTTCGGATAACGGCCGAGGCTTGGCGACGTTTCGCGAGTCCGCAAGGACTTGGAACGAGGCTTGCCTTGCAAGACGAGTGACAAAGCGGAATGTGCCGAAGGCCAAGCGAGGGTGCTCAGCAACCCGAAGCGCAGCGACAAGCCGAAAGTTAGGCGACGTCCGACCCAAACTCGTTGCAATTCAAATCTCTTT
>NZ_AKWZ02000012.1 GCF_000306235.2 Leptospira fainei serovar Hurstbridge str. BUT 6 | reverse complement strand
GATTAGCGCCTTTCGTTATCTGATGGGAACTAAAAATATTCTTTCCGAGACGAACTTACAAAGTATCTGGAATCTAAAAGAAAAACATAATATCGATTGAGACCAATTAAATTATATTTCCTAAGACGTTTCAATTCGAAAGCTTTCCGATAACAAATAAGCGGAAAGCTTTTTTGTTCTCTAAGAAAATACGCTACTAAATTATGCGGTAATTATCGTTACTAAGTTTGACGACGGAGCGGAGCTTATTTCGGCACAGCGTTCGTGAATTCGAGTTTCGAAAGAAGTGTCAGGTGAATGCCATCACGCTATCGATTATTTAAGTCGAGGGGCAACGACGCCGGCCATCGTATTAATTTTCTTTTGAACTAGCCTACGAAGGTCCGTTATTTTGAACGACGCTCTTCCGACAATGGCGTCAAACGGAACTTCCTCTTCCATTTTTCGCAAACTATTTCGTATCCATTTAAGATCATTCATCTCGGAGATCTTTCCGGATTGTATCAAGATTCTAACCGTATCAAATTCAAATTTTCTTAAATGAATTTGAATCAAGAACGTTATCGGAACTCTGGATATCAGCTTTGCCCACGGGCCACCGGCATTCATTTGGGATTCAAGAGGCGTCAATCTCTCCGGGATCCGATCGTCGCTAGGAAGCGCGGAATAGTCCGTCGTTATAATGCGATCGGGGATATCAATTTCCGTCGGTTCTTTCAGCTCGACTCTTTCGATGATACTCGTAAGAATTTCTTTCCGGCAAGTATCTTCGTAATCAAAAGGGAATGAATTAAGAACTCTTTGGAATTCCTGGAGCATGACAGTGACGTTAACATATCGTCCCAATAGGGTATTATTGTGCTCTCTGATTTTAGGGAATAACTCTCTCGTAATTAAAAACGGCGATTTCTTTTTGAAGAATGTAGCTTCGTATATTTGCTCCAGCTTTTTCTCGGCATACGATCTTATTTCACTAACTATTTTCGAATCCGCATAAATATAAGCATCCACGCCCATATCTTGATTTTTAATTCCGCCATAAGGATCCGGTAAAACGACTTTGATTATAAAAATATACTTCGCATCCCTAAGAATTTCTAGAATTTTCCGTACTTTTGATGCATCTTGATAAATAAGTGCGCTCGCTTCACGAACGAACGTATCGGAGTAGGGAATTGGATCTTCCGTTCGAAGATGAATTCTTTTGATTTCCTCCGCTAATTCCAAGGCCTGTTTAATGTCTTCTTCCAATTTTCCGGTGACCTATTCGCGAATCGGATTTAATAAAGCTTCCTAAAATTGCCGTTTTGGCATGAGTTCGTTAAGATATATTGATGGATTATTGGTTGTTCTTCCATTATAAAGATCTCGTTACTCATTACGGAGTTCTACCGTACGCCTAATCCTTGTAATACTATAAACAATCGGTCAACGCTATTTTGCCGGAAGTTTTTCGATAAAAATTTGAATTAAGATGATTGGGAGGTTTTGATACTCGCAGATCCATTTGTACCAAGATGGGCAACGTGTTCTAATATGTTAGTAATACTGCGGTGATTTTTTATTTTCGAGAATCCGGATCACTCTTCGGAAGAATCATCCTGTACATTTTAGTAATTTTAGAATTCATTATTTAAAAATTGTCGGGACATCCATCCTGTTGAAATTAATAATTGACCGCTATATTCTCAAATCCTGGGCAAAACGGTCAGATTAAAAGGGGCTTTACTATTTCTCACTCGTCTATCGTTAAGCTTAAGGCAATCACTCTATCAGGTAGCGAAATTTCAGACGTAAACTTTATTCCAATAATATAATTAGTTGCATTGAGATTATTGCCTTTCTCATTTCTAACGATAATCCCTTCAAAATCGAGCTCGCCGAATACTTCTCCCGTTATTTTTCCGGATACGGGAGATCCGACGGTCGGTGAAGCCTTTGACTCATCTTGCACTAAAATACCCATTCCGATCTCGGAGATATTCGCGACAGATCCCGATATAGATATATCTTCGTAAATTAACGTTGCAGATAGCTCCGACAGCTCTTTCGAAATTATTCGTTCACGTTCCCTTTTATATTTCATGTCAGTCTCGCAATCCTCGGAATGTATTATTCATCGGTAAGTAAGCGTTTCAATTATTCATCCCATCGCCCTTTGCAGAAATCGATGTCGGTTAATGTCCAATGATAACCTGAAATTTCCGTTTAGCAAAAAGAAATTTATTTCCAAAATGTATAATCGATTATTTTCGCGATGGTTTTTGCGCTGGGTAAATTATGGAATTGTGAGATTTCTGCCATGTATATGTTGACTAAAGGGCAACTTTGAAATGGAAAGCAACCGGACCTTCACATAAAGAGTTAATAGTATTTTGAATAATTCTAACTTGAGTGAGGTCGGAAGCGATTTACTTTGGTGATCGCTTTTGTCCGAAAGGTCCAGTAGTTTGGAGGTTTGATTCTTTTAGTTTTCCTCCTTCGTGGCGGTCGACTTTTGCGGAGAATAGTCTCTTTAAATACAGTAATGCAATTATCGAAAAAATGAACCCGATAATTTGAACAAAAAATTGGAATGTGCTATCCATAAATGAATCTCCCAAATCTTAGTATAGACTAAAGTAATTAGAAATCTTTATCACGGTTAGTAAAAGATTTCCGCCTGAGATATTTTCCGCTGATTTCATTTAACAAGCGTAAGTTTCCGGTTTTTCAATTTTTCACCGCATTTTAACTATTTAATTCATTGCCACTCCCCGTAAAAAATTTTGCATTCATCAAGTTATCAAAAATCCGCAATTCGATAGAGCGTAAATATGCCGTGAAAGAGTAGAATCCAAAATAAAGCTGTTTATCGATAATTACACATAAGAATGAGAATGGATTACGCTCAAAGGGTAGGAAAACCAGGTATATTTTCCTTCAGTCGAACTTATCAACGCTTCACTAGAGAGAATCGGAAGCATTTATCGAGCATCCTGCTCGGGGATTGTGACGGCGCATAACGCGAATAATTTCGGGTGCTCTTGTCCGCTTCGTAATTTGAGAGGGGATAAGGTGCGTCGACGATAATTTCTACGAAACACGTTTATTCAATATTTTTAAATACTCTTTTCGAAGTGCGGTTAAGTTGGCTTCCAATCTTTTCCTGTTTAGCTCTTGCCCGTTTTCAAGTTTGAACTCAAGGCCCAAGTATAAGGTATTGGGTTTTTCTATGGCGGTCCATTTAACGGTGCCCGATAATGGAATAGCTGTCTGTCCTCGAAAAACAATATCAAAGTTAAGCTCTTTTCTTTTGGAAAGTTTTTCGGAGATAGCCGGGTCGTCTATCTTCAGGCGCATACCTGAATTGGAAATGTCCATTATTTTAAAGCGGTTGGCAATTTTCGTAGAATTGGAACTCAAAATTAAATTAGTGATCTCCTGCGACAATGATTCTATATTCGAAAGATCATCAGGAGTATATTGAATTGATTTGTTGCGCATCTGTATAAATCCGATCGAGACCGGGATTCCGTTATCATTCGGATAGAGAATCGGAACGATAAGTTCGG
Organism: Leptospira fainei serovar Hurstbridge str. BUT 6; assembly: GCF_000306235.2. Taxonomy (NCBI): domain Bacteria; kingdom Pseudomonadati; phylum Spirochaetota; class Leptospiria; order Leptospirales; family Leptospiraceae; genus Leptospira; species Leptospira fainei. Next base: position 97,153 of record NZ_AKWZ02000012.1, on the reverse strand, counting down.
AAAGAATTCCGTTCGCTCTGTATTCCCGTATTCTTGATAAAATATCTGCGTCAGCAGTTCCTTCGCAATCGTTAAGAGAGACCTCTTGCGAGCGGAAGCAATTAGGATCGGACGTATCCGCGATGAATAACGACTTTTGATTCTTTTTTACCGATTCAAATTTGCCTTTTTGTCCTCCCCTAAAAATGTCTATAACAACGTCGCCAAGGTTCGTATTTTGGAGAAGTCTCTTATATTTTTCAAAAGATTCAAATACGATATTCGGCAATGCGAACTTAGTTTCATCAATAATCGACCTATGGCAAAGGATATTGGTGACGTATGCTATTTCGATAGGCATAGGAAGGCGCTCAAGGTCGCGTCCTTTTTTTGCGACACATAAACTCTCTAATTTGAATATACAGTTCCCGTTATTTAACTGTTCCATAAATATACAATTTACTTCTATGTAAGCGGCCAACATCCGGAAGAAAGCGATTCGATTTCCTCGATGTGAGTTAAACGTCTCAGGCATCGTTAAGACCAACTGATTCCCGCCATCCAATACTTTTACGATTCTGACTTCTTGGGTGAAAGGAGGTGTTTTTATGAACATTCTCTGATTCAAAAGATGCTTCTTAATTACCTGCAACTTTTGATGCTGGTCTAAAATAAATTCCAAGTTCCTAATAGACTTTTCTTCGTAGTTCATCGGATTTCGACCTCAAGAAGGTATAATTCAATCGACGAATAATTGACTGAAAATCTGTATCGAAATTATTTCCTTATTGTTAAGCGATCGAATATCTTCGGATATTTGCCTGTTTTTTAGGGATGAGACAGAATGATTGTCCCTAAAGCAATAAGAAAGCGACGGCTTCGTATCATTTATCAATAAATTATTATTATATAGACATTAAGGATTATTAATTTATCTGCCAATCTGGGCGTTAAATCGGGATTACCGAGGATATCCGATAGTTCGGACGGCCGGATTTTCCAAGGAAATCGCCGTTTCCCGTAGATAAGCAGGATGCGGTTTAAGTCATATCGGCGGTTTCCAATCGATAGCGCCACCGGAAGAAATTGATGGTTGTAAGATCAACGAATGACAAGCGAATAGAATACCTCTCCTTATAAATGAGAATTAAACTCATGGATTATTGTAATAAAAATGTAAAAATAATGTTATATAAAAGAAATATTTTTATGAATCAGAAAATTCTCTATTGTTAATTTAGGAATCAGGTATAGAATTCTTAAGCATCGCCGATTGGAGGTGAGACTATGTTTATGAATTCACGAAGAATGTTAGCTATCTTAGCGGTCATTGCTTTAGTGACCTCGGTAAGCGTAATGAAAGCAGATCCTCAGCTCGATCTAAGCGGAACATACAAAGCGAGCGGCATAAACCCGAATGGAACCAGATACAAAGGAACGGTCGTGTTCAAGAAAAACGATATTGGTAGCTATGATGTCGTTTGGTCCGTGGGCATCCGTCTGGAAGGAACGGCTATGTTAGACGGAGATACTGTTAGTGCGGATTGGGGAGATAGCACTCCGATCACCTATACTGTAAAAGAAGGAGGACGAGTTTTGGTAGGGATTTGGGCTCATGGAAACGGGTTAGAAACTCTTACTCGATAAGATTTTCTCTTGGGAGACGGAGGGTGTTCTTAAATGTTCATCCTCCGTTTTTCTCCTTAAGAAGAAAAGGCTACCGGTATTAAAATCGTTTAAAATAAGGATCGGAATCGAACTTAATTTTGAGATAGTATTGTTCGTTTAACGCGATAAGAATCGCCTTTTTCCTCAATAAGAGAATCTTCTAATAGAGAGCGGAATGCCCTGCTGATGGATTCGGGAGTTGTTCCTAATAATAACGCAAGTTGTTGCTTGGTAATCGGGAGGGAGATATATTCCTCTTCCGCACCTGATTCGCGTAAGAAGCCGAGTATTCTGTCCTTGACCGATAAAAAAAGGTTCTCCATCATCTTCTTTCTGAAATAATTCAAATGTTCTACGGTTAAAGCTGAGAACAAGAACAATGCTCGCGTATTTTGAAGTAAAAAAGATGTGAATTCATCCTTCGGGTAATATAGTAATTCGCCGTCTTGCAATGCTTCGCAAAACGCAGGGTAATTGCAAGTTTCCGTCATATAAAATATAGGATGTGCTGCGATGACCTCACCGGCCGTAAAAATCCTAAGAGTTGCTTCTCTTCCGTCCGAGTTTAGGCAATATACTTTAAAAATACCCGATGAAACGGTAAAAAACCCGCGATAAAGTTCTTTTTCGCTAAAGATTAATTCGCCTTTTTTATATTTCCTTCGGATCTCTATCGATTCGAGCTGGACCGGATATTCTTGACGAATCGTCTTCCAATGATTAGGGCTAACGGATTTGATTTCGGTTAAAGGTTGCATAGCGAACGATTAATAACCAATTACTTAGGGTGCGCTTTTAAAAACATCCCAAGAATTTTCTATTAACATTGATGCAAATCAAGAATAAAACTTCAAAATTTCATATTATTCCTGGCGGCCTATTTTTTTTAGACTTTTTAATTTGAAAGAATCTAAAAAAGGAAATAAACCAATTAATGTTTAGATGAAAAAGGCCCTTATCCGATAGGGGAAAAGCGATCGGATGACTCGAATCCATCGCCCGATACTTTCGCAAATTAATATATTAAACTTAGCCTATTTTCCTACTGAAATTCCGGATCCGATTTGATGAATTCTATTTCTTGCATCGAATCGATCAAAGCGAGTCAGGGAGGAGTAGGTCTTGCATCCATTCTAGGTTGAATTAATATATTAGTATATTGTAAAGAAAATATAAGGAAAGATAAAATCCAAAATAAAGCGGATAGAATATAAGCCTCTCGATTATGACCGAAAATCGGTAGAAATCCGCGGACAAGAACCGTTAAATTTATGAATACATATCCGAGGATCGTGAGCTTAGTTGCATGGATTGGTCTGCCGGTATGTCCGAGAGATACCCGCGTGATCATTCCATATATGAATACTCCGATCGCCCCCGTAGTGAGTACATGGTAGGCGGGCGAACTTGAAACGAGCCCGAAACGCGATGACGAGTATACCAAGAGTCCTATGACGATCCAAAAATAGCCCAAATGCAGAATGAGCAAAATGGGAGTTCGCGCCGACTTCCAAGGTTTCCAATATAGCCAGCGAACTGCGTTTAACACTGCATAGATAAAACAAAGGCCGCCGGAAAGGGGAAGCCATTTCGGAACCCAAAATAGAAAGAATTCCTCGAATAATAAAAGGACTCCAAAATACTGTAGAGTCTGCTCTAACTTCGGAAATTTTTGAGGGAAGGAGGCCGGAATTGCTACGGACGTAAAAAAGGGAATAATTCTTCCCGCTATGATGATGATAATGAATAGTATTACAAAAATGGAAATATGTATCAAATGCAGACTCAAATAGGATGGAATTAGGTTGATAACGGAAAAAACCGTCGATACATGAAGTAGACAAAAAACTCCATAAATAAACGCGATAATCCGATTATGCTCCTGACCTTTTTTCAGCAATGCAGGCAGAAGGTAATAGAGGGCCAATATATCGCAAAGTACGTCGGCCGAAAAAGCGATCGAAGAAAGATAGGAATTGGAGAGAAATCCGAATCTTCCCACGAGCCAAAGCAGAAATAAAGCGATTAGACTTTTTTCCTTTAATAGTACGGTTTTTGTCCAATTCTGAGCTGCGGTAAAAAGGAAACCGAGAATTGCCGCCCGAGCAAAACCGAAAACCATTTCATATATATGAAATTGAATGCTTACGGTCATGTAAGGCGGTGAAAAATTGGAAAATTGAAAGAATATCCAAATTAAGATGGCAAGCATCGCGTGCAGCGCCGTCCCGAGAAAAAAAGGACGGAAAGAAAACGTCCAGATACTTGCTTGGGGATTGAATAGCGTTGTCATTGGGCAATCATACTGAGATAAGATACGATTGTCTTTGATCCTAATCAAACGACCGGATGTTTTATTCGAATTCGATACATTTTTACGCGTAAGTTTCTCCTCGGAAATTGCAGAGATGACGTAAAATGAATTCTTAATATTTTCGTCGATGCTTCCATTGAAGGAAGGGTAATCACGAACGATAAAAATCCGTCGCTCTTGTTCGGAGCAGTTCAGGAATAGAATTTAATCGGACTTCCGAATATTCAAAAATAGTTTAGCGCTTATATAAAAGTTACGGATAAAGACTCGTTTTTAAAAGGGTTATGTTTAGAGTTTTAATAATTACTGATTTAATATAAACTAGAAATATTATGTACGGCGGGATCAGTGTAAATTTTCATGGCAAATTATTGACTGAACGCGGATTTTTTCGTTGCAAATATTTAGTTATGGTCAAAATAATTAAATTATGTCACATAAAGTTTTTGACCAGATTGCTCAATCCGTCAGCCAAAGAGCTCCCCGTTTAACGTTGAATACCTGGTTTCCGGGTTCCGAATTTCATATCTTGGATAAAATAAAAAATTTTAGCGCCAAAATATACAAAAGTGCGGGATACAATGAGTATCCGTTTATGAATTTCGATCCATGGTCGATTTGGTTTTATGTTACTGATCGGGACGGTAATATTCAGGCAGCCACTAGATTAGTGGAAAAACGGGATGACAATCTTGTGCCGATTGAATTTGCGCTTCTAAACTTTCCGCTTCATGAGGAAGAAATGGAAAGAGCGGAAGATTATATTAAGTTCGCACCGAATATCAGATACGCAATAGTCAAAACTAATTCAGCCGATTGGAATTCGGTTTCATTTCGTCCGACTGTTCTGGGTCTCAGGGCGATGAAAATGTGCGCGAGCGCGGTCGCGAAATACTGCCTTACGAAAGGTTTTGAAATAGTTTACGGGCTAATTAATCCGGAGTGGTTGGGATTGCATCGAGTGTATTTGGATTACGGAGCAAAAGAATCGGATGAATTTCCGAATTTAGTTTACTACCCGCATTGCAAATTAAAGGGAAGAGTTTCGAAATTTAGAATTATCGAAATGCATAAAAGTTCTTTACAGTATTTGGCGAAAAATATCGTATAATTAAACTAAATTGACATGCTCTCGATACAATTTGTAGAAACAGTAGCCATATTATTCTCCTTATTTTTTGGGGTTTACGTATTTAAAATTTCGCCTACCAGTGATTTGAATCGAAGATTCTTAACTCTCTGCATATTAATTTCACTCTGGATAGGTTGTTTCCTGATACGGGACTTTTTACCTCTGGGAATTAGGCCGTTTGCATTCGATTGGATGCTACTTCCGTCAATTTTCATACCCTCTACTCTAAATTCGATTGTTCGAAAACTAAAAGGGGAGGTGGCGGATACTCTTCTTATTCAAAAAGCAGGAAGCGTTGCTCATGTATTCTTATTGGGGTACTTTGTTTATTGTGCGGTTTTTTGTAAATTTAGCGTACTGATAGATTCGTATAATTTTTATTACCGACCTACATTCAATTATCATCTTTTGTTAATATATGCGACGACCATTTTGGGGCTTTCTATTTTAAATTTAGGGAATCGAATTCGCATTTCGAAAGGATTGATGCGGGTTCGCATGATACTATTATTAAGCGGAATTAGTGTCTCTTTGTTTTTCGCATTAGTCTTCATTTATCTACTACCGTTATTTCAGATTTTTTACGTGCATTTGGTATCGATCGGAATCATTCTCTTTCTTTTCCTGTGGGCGATTGCGATATTGCATTACGATGCGTTTGCAATAAAGGACCAATTGCTTTCGGGGAAAAAGATTCCATTTTTGATACGCGCAAGTTTACCTGCCGTCCTACTTTTATACCATTTGGCAGATCCAAGAGATTATGATAAAAAATTATTGGATACTAGGTCTCAGATAGCCAGTTCGTTAATCGAGTTTAACTATGAACTTGTTGCAAGAACGTCACTTGAAGGCGATGAAAAATCTAGAGTCATTGCCGAGCAATTTGGCCGTTATTTTAAATGAAATTACTTCTTTCGTTTATTAGCTAAGGATTCGATCAGTTTAAAAACCGCTTCCCGATCGGCATTAGAGAGCTTCGAAAGTAGAAGTATAACATAGTCGCCGGCATTCGTTTTGGAAATTAACCTTAGAAGGTCTTCCTGATCCTTCGGATTCCTTATCTCTTGAGAATTTTTCGCCAGTTTTTCAGGTTTGGTACCGTCGATCAGCCATTCCGCTCTATATCCCGTCGCCTTTTCGATTTTAAGTGCGATAGCGTAGGAGAGAGGTTGTTTATTCGCTTCGATTAAGCTCAGCATTGCTTGAGTGATCTTTATTTCCTCTGCAAAATCCTTTTGATTGATTTCCGTGATTCGACCCTCTATCCGGACGAATTTTACCCGCTCCCCTGATGATTTTATCATATAAATAATTTATATAAAAAGGTTGTCAAAATTTAATGATTTATACGAATATGTGAAGAAATATATGTCAATTTCGAGCACTTTAATGATTAGAATAGTTCTAATCCGATTCTGCAACTTAAAAAAAGATCCGATTTTGCTCACCGACTCAAGATTATTTGTGCCTCAATTTGTGAAAACGACCCGGAGCTGATTTTGGCAATCGTAACATTTGTCCTTTTATCTCTATCGGCATTGCATTTTTATAAGGGTTCGGAAAAAAATTATCTGAATCTATCTTTTTCACTCATTGCGCTACTAATGTCGGTATGGTGCGCACTTTTGTCTTTAAGTGAAATTCCGCTTCCCTTTACTTTGCAATCTTCTCTTATAAATCTAATTCCGATCCCGATTCTCTTTATTCCGATTTTATTAATCTATATAACCTTTAATTATTCCAAACCGAATTCGCCGACGTCTCCACCTGCATTTTTAACTCTATTTCATGTGATAGCTATAGTATTCTTTTCTTGGTATGCTTTCGAAGGGGAAGTCGGTCCGTATCGAATGGAAGGAAGGCTAAGAATTTTTAAGCCGGGCCCGCTTTATTATCCTGCCTGCACATATATCTATGTTTCAGTCTTTTTATGCCTTGCGATATTAATTCGAAATATCTTCATCGGAAACTATTTTGTGAGGATTCATTCCATTTATCTATCTGCCGGAGCGATCTTCTGCGGACTTATCTCTTATTTTTTTATAATTCTTTCATCCAGCTTCGGGATTTCCGCAATTCCGACGATTATGCTTGGTACTTTGGCGTTTCTTTGGATCGTCTGGCTTTCGATTACTAATTACAGATTATTTAATATAGATCTTTCCGATTTTAAGTACGATTTCCGAAACCCGAGATTCTCGTCCACACTGGTTTCTCTCAATCGATTTTTATTGAAAAAAATCGATCCAATGACCTTTGCGGAAATTTGCAATCAATTTGAGGCTAAGAGAAGGGAAGAGGTTTATGCGCTGCAAGCCGAAATGTTATTAGAGTTCGTATATTCGAAGGAAGGAACCATATCGAATCATGTCAGACAATATTCGCAAAAAGTAACGGATCTTTTTATAAACTAAAAACGTATTCTTCTAGGATTTCAATTTGGATAACAGTATGTTGATGAATTTCAGATTCTCGTCGGAAAGTTTCGACAATTTCGAAATTAACTCTTTTAAAGTGGCATTATGCCGAATTTCGTTAATTAAGGCCTTTTCTTTTTCGATGAAATTGAGTCGTTCTTCCCAGGTCGCTTTCGGTATTCCCTTGTTCTTAAATACGAATACTTTTGAAACCCCTTTCTTAATTAAGAGTAGGTCCATTCTGAATTCCGGTATCGTTTCTTGGTCGCATAAGTATCGATTTATGGTCGCTAAAGAAGTGCCGATGGTCTCTGCACCTTCCTCTCTGGAAATTTCGAGTTCTTTGAAAGCTATTTGTAGCCGATTTCCGATAGTGTTTGTCTTTTTCAATTTTTTTGACATTTTGATAAAATAGTTACTTGAATATTGTTAAAATGTTACTAAAGTGTAGGCGAACAATTATATCTCACTTTGGATATTAGTCAGTAAGGGATTTAAGATCAACCTTAAAAGATAGCTCCTATCGGAGAATTGAGGGTCTTTGGGCGAAGGATTTAAGTTCTATAACGCAAAAATTTCAGGTATTTCACGCATTTTAAAAAGCGAGGGTTACGGAGAGTGGTCCGGTATATTAAGGTTATGTATTTTTCTAAGTGGTATAGCATAGAGTATTTTGAGGAGAATTTAGGAAACGTTTCTCAGGTTCACTCCTTAAGAAGGGTATTAACTCTCCGCGAAAAAACGCTCGCCTCTACTAAACTAAGAAAGACGTCTAGAGCCTTAAAAAATAGCATTTTTATATTCAGATTGTTGGCAAAAGTAAAGCTCCAAAAGAATCAGATCAACTGGCTAAGATCGCAAATAATGGAACAACTCGGAGAAGCTACTTTGCTGAAGGGGGAGGTAAGTTCCTTAAAATGGGAGGCCGCTAATTTAAAGGCAGAACTTGCTTTGGCGAAAAAATCTTTATCCTTCTTTAAAGAGTTTAAAGAAGGATATGAAAGAGAATCTTAATTTGCCGTTTTAGAAGACCGTATGGCTGCCATTTCTAAAACGTATTATTTATAGAGAAACGGAGACCATTAGATAGAAGAATTTCGAATTGGGTTCGAAAGTGGAACGGTCCAGAGGATTAGGAGCGTACGGATTATCCCTTGCATTTCTAATTGCGTCCTGCGCTCTTACTAATGAGAAGCCCGACCAGACGGAGATGAATTCGGAATAATTGTAAATCCATGTGAAATCGTATTGATAGAACAATCGTTTTCCAAGTCTACCGTTATCGATCGTGAATTTGTTGTTCGAAAAGTTTTCAGTGCTGTTTCCGGTGTTTGGAACTCCGGCTACGTTGTACCATGCATCCTGCGGAGTGGCTTTTAGCGTATCATAAAATGCGAAAATAAAAGTTCCGTAGGATTCCGTTTTAATATTCATCCTAGCCGAGTACGATTTCGTATTCTGAAATCCCGCCAAAAGCGACTGACCGTTCATCGTATTCCAATTCGGGAAAGAACCGGCAACTTGAGGGAAGAGAGTTTGCCAAGTTCCTACTTTCGCATCGGATCGATTCGGATCCCCTGATCCAAAAGTGTATCCTGCGCCGAGTCGAACATTATCTAAAACTTTCCAACCCGTATCGAGGGATAGAAAATGAGTGTCGTATTGGACTCTCTGTGTGTATATGTTTTTACCCGAAGCGGTTTGGAGATTTAAAATATCCCAATCCGCCTTTACCCGATCACCGGTGTATCCGGATTGCCAGGCCGATTCTATCGTCCAATCCCATACTTTGCCGGCGGGTAAGTTATTCATATTCGTTCTATTGGTTAATCGAAATCCTGTCGTTAATAAGTTGTCTCTCTGCTTCAGTCTGCTGTCGAAGTCGGTAGGATTAGGATTCGCAATCCATTTTTTGGAAATATCCAACGCATACAAATCGAGATGCGCTATGTCGCCGCCTTTGATCGTATTGTACATTCCGGTAAAATACGCTTCATCGATAGTACCTTTAGCTTGCCCGTTACTCGTTGTTAGTCCGTAAGGGGCATTGTATTGATCGGATAGGATTGTTCCGAAAACATGGGAACGAAACCATTTCGAATCATGAACAAAGCGGACACCGTCGAAAGAAAACCCGGTGTTTAACCAGTTTAACGGACCGACGATTTTTAGATCTCCGAATGCGAAGACTTGTCGCCCGATGAAAATTGAAACCGGTAGTTTCTCGGATTTTTTTAAAACGATAAACGCTTCTCTAATATCCGTATTGCTTCGAACGTTTGTGCTAGTGGTAGTCCCTGGTGTTACTGTTGTTCCTGCCCCGGTCGTAAGTGCGTAAGACCAGTTCCCCGCATTTTGTGCACCCTGACTTCCTCCCCATAATCTACTATCCTGCATCGTAATCTTTACGGAGAAATAGGGGGATGGATCGAGCAAAAACCAAACCTGGGTATTTTGGCCGACGAACGAAGTATAGTCGTCTATCCGTTTATTAAAAGTCGAGTTTTCCCGGGATTCGTATCTAGGTCTCGCTGAAAATCCCATTTTAAGATTGTCTAGCCAAAACAAATTGGATTTTTGCGTGTCTTTCATTTGTTCCGGTGTGACGAGTAGTGTTCTTAAGTAATCAAGAGGAATGTCTCCTTTAAGAGGAGTCGCATATTTTACCTCTTCCGACTTTTTCTTAGGCTCCTGAGTTTCCGTTTTTGGCGGCTCAGATTTAGGAGGTTCGGGTTGATTTTGAGATTGCGGGACAATAGGATCCGGTTTTTGAACGGGATTTTCCAATGTTTGCGAATTCAGCCCGGAGGTAATTAAACTAATTAATAAAATTATAATTAATTCACGGGTATTATAATTGGAAATATACTTCCTGATGTTGTTAAACATGCGGTTTACTTCTTTTCGGATTCCTATCTTTGCTTGTATCTGAGAGCTTCTCGTGACGTTAAAGCTCCGGTCCGGTGCTATAAATTGTTTCATTCGGCGTTCCTTGTTGCTTAAAACCGATTTAAGCAATAATTGTGCCAATTAATAAATAATTATAAAAATGGCATCTAATAAGAGAATCGAGCTTTTGCGGCGGTTGCTTGGTCCTTTCCTATTCTAGAAATTGTCTTAAAAATAGTAATAAAGCTCATTAAATGTACGTGATTCTTTTTTATGGCCTTTATTTTGCTCATTCTTGGCCGCGTAGTTTGTGTATATTTTTGGCGAACGGCATATTTTGTGCTATTTAATAGCTCGGCGATTAATTATTTTATGGGAATTGCTCTAAAATTCGCTGAAATCAAAATAAATTATATTTATTGGTATGATAATTGCTTATTAAGAATCGAATCGACGAAATAATCCTGCGAAAACGATAGTATATTATTAATTTATAATTTTATCCTTTCATTTCGGAGATCGAAAGTTCGCGTCGAATTCTCTCAGAAACTAATGGAGTATTGAATAACAATGCGAAGAAGAATCGAATATATAGCGTTCATGATCGGAATGATTGCATATTCCGTAAACATTCCCGGAATATTCGCGGAAGGAAAATTGGAAACTACTAAGGCGAAGATAGGTTATATCGCGCTAATGGATTCCGCTCCGCTCGTCATAGCGGCCGAAAAGGGACTTTTTAAGAAATACGGAATGAACGAAGTAGAGGTCGTTAAGCAAGCTTCCTGGGGGACGACCAGAGACAATCTTGAACTTGGTTCCGAAAATGGCGGCATCGATGGAGCTCATATACTTACTCCGATGCCTTATGCGTTGGCGTTAGGGATCAACACGAAAGGAAATAAACCGGTTCCGATGTACATCCTGGCTCGTTTGAATTTGAATAACCAGGGAATTTCTGCGGCGACGAAATACAAAGATATCGGTCTCTCTGTGGATAGTTCTCCGCTCAAAGCTGTTGCCATGAGGGCAAAAGCGGACGGAAAGCCGCTCACGGTAGCAATGACATTTCCAACAGGAACCCACAATTATTGGCTACGATATTGGTTAGCGGCAGGCGGAATCGATCCGGATTTAGATGTAACTACCATCGTTGTTCCTCCACCGCAGATGGTGGCAAATATGAAAGTCGAAACGATGGATGCTTTTTGCGTGGGTGAGCCTTGGAATCAACAACTTCTCAATCAGAAGGTGGGATACACCGCGCTCATGACCCAAGAAATATGGAAGGATCATCCTGAAAAATCTTTCGCAATGCGTAAAGATTGGGTGGATAAAAATCCGAATTCCGCCAAGGCAATCTTAAAAGCCGTGATGGAAGCTCAAATATGGGCGGAGAAGGCGGAGAACGTTAAGGAAATGGCGAAAATTCTTTCCCAAAAAAATTGGGTGAATGTTCCTGAAGCCGATATTCTTCCTCGATTGAAAGGCGAGTTTGTTTACGGGGATGGTCGGGATATGACCAACAAAATTCCGAAGATGAAATATTGGAGCAGCAACGCTAGCTTTCCGTATAAAAGCCACGACAAATGGTTCTTAGCTGAAACCAGGCGATGGGGTTTTTTGCCGAACGGAGTGGATTATGATAAAGTCGTAAATCAAGTGAATCGCGCCGATATCTGGAAAGAATGCGCCTCAGAAATCGGACAGAAAAAGGCAATCCCTAAAAGCGATTCGCGAGGAATCGAAACTTTCTTTGACGGCGTTAAATTTGATCCTAACGATCCGGAAGGTTATTTAAATAAATTAGCAATTAAGAATATAGACGGTAAGAAAACGTCCCACGGGAAGAAATGAGACGCGTAAATTTCTCTTTAAAGAGAGCGTTTAAAGGCAGGAAAAAGAAATGAATACGATCGAGATGCAATCTGTTCCGGTAGCTTCATCTGTCTTGGATTCCACGGATAAGCTAAACTCGCTTGAATTCGGAACCGCAGTCGATTCGGAGCGTTCGGCTTCGATAAAGAATACGGTCATGTCGATTCTATTACCCGGTTTCGCTTTGCTGATTTTCGGAATTGTCTGGCAGTTTTATTCCCAAATGCAGGATGTTACGCTGCCCGGGCCGATCCAAACGATAGTGGAGTCGAAAGATCTCATACTTCATCCTTGGTTCGATAACGGGGCAAACGATAAAGGAATCGGCTGGCAATTACTTTCCTCATTGCAAAGGGTAGGTATCGGTTATTCATGCGCGGCTTTTGTGGGAATAATTCTAGGGATTTTGATCGGTAAATCGAGTTTAGCTTTTAAGGCCGTGGATCCGATTTTTCAAGTTTTACGGACGATTCCCCCTTTAGGATGGCTTCCGATATCCTTGGCGGCATTCAACAAGGCGGGACCCTCCGCGGTTTTCGTTATCTTCATAACTTCGCTTTGGCCGATTATCATCAACACTTCGGTTGGGATTATGCGGATTCCGAAGGATTACGAGAATATCTCGAAAGTATATCAAATTAATGGAATGCGATATTTCTATAAGATTTTGTTACCGGCAGCGGCCCCTTATATTTTTACGGGATTGCGAATTTCGATCGGTATGGCTTGGCTTGCGATCGTGGCCGCCGAAATGCTGACTGGAGGAGTCGGAATCGGATTCTTTATTTGGGATTCCTGGAACAGCTCAAGGTTAAGCGACTTGCTCGTTGCACTTGTTTTCGTAGGGCTTGTAGGTTTGCTTTTGGATCGAGGGATGGGGTTCGTGGGAAAATTCTTCGGGAGTAAGTCCGAAGTTTAATAATTCGGCAAAAATTATAAGAGGGCTTTGTATGGAAAAATCGGAAAATACAAATTTCGTTCAGATTAGTAATGTGCATCAAATTTTCGGATCGGGGAAGAATCGTTACTATGCGTTAGCCGGGATAGATTTGAATATTGCACAAGGGGAGTTTGTAAGCATTATCGGTCATTCAGGATGCGGTAAATCAACTTTATTGAATCTAGTCGCCGGTTTAATAACTCCTACTTCGGGAAAAGTCGAAGTGGAAGGTGTTGCGATTACAAGGCCCGGCTTAGATCGAGCCGTTGTCTTTCAGTCGCACTCCTTACTTCCCTGGTTAACCGTCGAAGAAAACGTGAGAGTTGCGGTAGATAGCGTTTATCCGGAGCGCGATAAAGGGTTCAGAAAAGCGGAAGCCCTGAAGTTCGTGGAAATGGTGAATTTATCCGCGCACTCTAAGAAAAAGCCTTCGGAAATTTCGGGCGGTATGAAGCAAAGGGTCGGGATCGCTAGAGCTTTCGCCACAAACCCTAAGGTCCTACTATTGGATGAGCCGTTCGGAGCACTTGATGCGTTAACTAGAGGGAAAATGCAGGACGAGTTAAGTTCGATTTGGGAACAGTTCCGCAAAACCGTAATTATGATCACTCACGATATCGATGAAGCGCTTTATCTATCGGATAGAATTATTTTAATGTCTAACGGACCTAAGGCGACGATCGATAGGATTTTGAACGTCCGCTTTCCTCGAAAAAGGGATAGGGAGTCGATATTAGAGGATCCATCTTACAACGAATTGAGAAAAGAAATGCTTCATTATCTAATCCAGGCCAGTCATCAAGATTCGGTTGCATAGGATCGTTTAAGTCGGATTTATTTTAACGGGGTTTTTGATTTGAGGGGTACGACGGGATGGTATGCGATATGTATATCCGCGTTCGGTCGAATTATTTTAAGATCGAGTCGATATTCAATTTTTTTCTATAATTGAATCCGTAGTATTCTATCAAATCCAGCTCAAGTTCGTTATTGAATCGAATTACCTCTTTCGTGGATTCCTCTAACAGGTTTATGGAAGTTCCCTTATTGTTGGAGATTAATTCTTTTTGAAGCTCCCAGAAATAGCGACCATTTTGGCCTCCGATCTTTTTATTGCCCTGTTTGCTATAAAAAACCCTATTGCGTATCGATAGAAGTAAGGGGTTCATTTGAATTGATAATTTAATTCGTTTCAATTCGTAGGCGGATTCATTTTCCTCCGGAGATAGATTTTGCGATTTAGATCTGCTTAATACGCCGGGCAGCATTCTCGATATATCGTCGTAGATATTGAATGAAGATAATATCCAACTGTTTAAATTTAACGCCCGGAGGGGAGTCGGATTTAATTTATACTCCGTCCATGCCTCTTCGATCAAATCGGAGTGGAGATAGAAGTAGTATAGAATCTCATAGTCGCTTTTTTCTTTCATGCTTTATTTTTTAAAACGGGGAACTTCGCTTATTCATTCCGTTTAGAAAGGAAAATGCAACCTCCAGCTCTATACTTAAATCGACATATTGCAATCTAAAACTTCATTGAAGAAGCATGGGAAAACGCATGCCGTCGGAACCTGTCTGAATTTCAGAAATGCCTTCATCTGATAAAGGTCTTTTTCGACAAAAAAAGATTTCTGTGTATTTCAAAGCAGGATTAGTGCCAATTCGTCTGAAAAAAATAGGGAATGGGTATAGTTTTTTTATTAGGAAGAATGTTCCGAAAATCAACGTAAATCCTTGAGATGAACTCAAGTCATTAGGGAGAAATTGAGCATTCGTATGCTTTGTCTAGGATTCTATAACCGACAGATTAAGTACGTGTATGAAATTTATACAATTCGATTGATATGTAGCGAAAGTTCGTAATGAATTCCCCTTCGACCATGAAAAATTTTGCCTTCAGGCCCAGTTTATCTGTCGAATCGAGTATTTTCAGATAGATTGGCGTGAAATTTGCATATTTTTTGTATATGCAAATTCAGGAGTCATATCAGACCACTTGTTCTTATTGTGGGGTTGGTTGCGGAGTTCTTGTTCGTAAATCCGGTCCGACGGATTTTACGGTTCAAGGCGATCCGGATCATCCCACAAATCGAGGCGAGCTTTGTTCTAAAGGGATGAATTTGCATTATTCGGCGATGGATCGATCGGACCGATTGCTTTTTCCGATGGTTCGCCCGGATCGATTTTCTCCGTTGGAGAGAGTGACTTGGAACTCGGCTTTAAATAAAGCCGCCGCCGAATTCAAAAGATACATAAAAGAGTTCGGTCCCGATTCGGTAGGCTTTTATGTATCCGGACAACTACTTACCGAAGAGTATTATATTATAAATAAATTAATAAAGGGATTTATAGGAACGAATAATATCGATACTAACTCGAGATTATGTATGAGTTCCGCCGTGTCCGGCTATAAGATGGCGTTCGGAGAAGATAGCGTTCCCGTTAGTTACGACGATATCGAGTCGGCAGATTGTTTTTTAATTGCGGGGGCTAATCCTGCCTGGTGCCATCCGGTCGTTTTTAGAAGAATCGAAGCCAGAAAGAAGAGCGATCCAAGTATTAAAATCATAGTAGTCGATCCGAGAAGAACCGAAACCTGCGAAAACGCGGATATTCATCTGCAGATTCATCCTGGAACGGATATCTATCTGTTTCATGCAATTGCAAGAATCTTAATAGAGAATAATTGGATTGATCTAGAATTTATCGTTTATCATACGGAAGGATTCGACGAACTCAAGGACAAAGTATTTGAAAAGAGCCTGGAGGAAGTCTCGGAGATTTGCGGCGTTCCCGCTCAACTTATATATCAGACCGCGGAGGCGATCAACCGTTCAAAAGGATTTTTATCCTTATGGGCAATGGGATTGAATCAGAGCGTTGTCGGTGTGAACAAGAATCTAGCTTTAATCAATCTTTCCTTAATTACAGGTAAGATAGGGAAACCGGGATCGGGGCCGTTTTCGTTGACAGGTCAACCGAATGCGATGGGCGGAAGAGAAGTCGGAGGATTATGCAATTTATTGCCCGCTCATCGTGAACTGAGTAATCCTGAGCATCGAAAAGAAGTCGCGGAGTTTTGGGGTGTAGACTCCGTTCCCGCAGAGCCCGGTTTTAGCGCCGTCGAAATGTTCGATAGCTTGAGGTCCGGGAAGATGAAGGCGGTCTGGATCGTTTGCACGAATCCGACGGTAAGTCTTCCCGATGCAAGGACCGTGGAGTCCGCTCTCAGAACGGCCGAATTCGTAGTTGTGCAAGATATTTCCAAAGATTCCGCAGCCATACCTTTTGCCGACGTTGTATTACCTGCGGCAGGTTGGGGTGAAAAGGAGGGAACGATGACCAGTTCTGATCGTCGAATTTCTTTTCTTCCAAAATTTATGGAGCCGCCCGGCGAGGCTATGGGCGATGCCTGGATCATTCGAGAATTCGCCAAAAAAATGGGTTTTGAATCTTTCTTTTCCTATAAGAACGAAGAGGAAATTTTTTTAGAGCATTGTCGTTTAACAACTGGAACTAAGATCGATATTTCCGGACTAGATTACCGTGAAATTCAGAATTTGCGGGTTGCTCAATGGCCATATCCTACAAAAGGCTATTCGGGCAGTCCTAGATTATTCGAGGATAAAATCTTCTATCGACCGGGTGGCAAGGCAAGACTTCATGCGGTCAGCTTTGAAGATGATTCCGAAAAAACGAACGTCGAGTATCCTCTAGTTTTGACGACGGGTAGGATTCGAGACCAATGGCATTCAATGACTCGAACCGGAAAAGTTCGAAAATTAAGGGAGCATAGGAGAGAACCGAACCTTGAAATACATCCTTCCGATGCATTGAAATATGGAATTAAGGAAGGGACGATAGTCGATGTGATCAATTCCCGTGGAACCGTTAGAACGAAAGCGAGTCTGACTAAATCTATCAAGCCCGGCGTCGTATTTTTGCCGATGCATTGGGGCAAAAAAAGCGGCTCGGATCAACCGAGATCGAATAATCTTACTAGTTCCTCTTTTGATCCTCATTCGAAGCAACCCGGTTTCAAAATTGCAGCAGTTAAGGTCCTTCCGTATAAAAAACCGAAGGAGAAAATCGTCATTGTCGGAGGCGGGAGCGCTACATTAGCTTTTTTGAAATATTATAAAGCTATGGCTCCTCAAGATGAGATTACCGTAATTTGCCGAGAGGAGAACCCGTTTTATAACAGAGTTTTATTACCGGATTATATCGGGGGTGAAAAGGAATTCGGGGAACTCCTACCCAGTGATCAGGAGGAAATTCTCTCCTGGGATTTGAATATGATTCCAAACACATCGGTAACTAAGATTTATATCGAGGGAAAGAAAGTTCGGGATTCGAATGGTGAATTGCATTCTTATAATAAACTGATATTAGCTCTCGGGAGTTCCGCGATAAAATCTTCGTTGGTGCCTTCGTCGATGACCGGGATTTTTAGTCTTCGAAACAAGTCAGATGCGGATCGGATTCGCAATTATTTCGTACCTGGAACTTGGGCACTGATCGTAGGCGGCGGTCTGCTGGGATTGGAAATAGCTTCCGTTCTCGTCTCAACGGGAATTCGTGTAACGCTAGTCGTTAGAACGAATAGATTGATGTCGAAGAAATTGGATTTAATGGGAAGCGAATTGCTACGCGAAGAAATTGAAGCACGAGGAATAGAGCTTATTTTCGACGCCGAAATTTCTAAATTGGAAGGAACCGAAAGAATTTCCAAAGTAAAGTTAACTAACGGCAAGGTTCTTAATCCTGACGGAATAATTTACGCGATCGGCACTAAACCGAATTTCGAAATTGCGAAAGATGGCGGTTTATCCTGCGGAAACGGAGTGATCGTGGATTCTTTTTTAAGGTCCAGTGATCCCGATATTTATTCGATTGGCGAGGTGGCCGAACACGAGAATGAGAGTTACGGAACCGTATCGGCGGTCGAGGATCAAGCTAAAATAGCCGCTCAGCATATCTTCGGATATTCGTTCGACGAATACGAAGGATCTCTTCATACGCATCTACTCAAAGTATCCGGGCTGGATCTAGTTTCGGTCAGATTGCCGAACACTCCCTTCGAAATAAAGGCAGAGGATAAGGATGAGTTCGAAGAGATCACGTTTATAGATCGTAAAAAACGAATCTATAAAAAATGCATTATTCGAAACGACCGCCTTGTCGCCGCCATTTTGATCGGAGATACTTCCGAATTCCTTAAATTTAAAGAGTGGATTGCATCCCACATTGAGCTGGGAGAAAAAAGGAAGAAACTCTTTTTAGGAGGAGAATTTACTAAGCCGCTATTGGGAAAAGTCGTCTGCTCTTGTAACGGTGTCGGAGACGGAAATATTTTGGAAGCTATTTATGACGGTGAGCACACTTTATCGGGAATCGGTAAGCGAACTGGAGCCGGAACCGGTTGCGGAAGCTGCCGCTCGGAAATCTCCAATCTTTTAAAAAGCGTCATACAAAAGGTATAACGAGTATCGGAGAACGAAACTTCTCGTTCTTTCCTTTATCAAAGTTTAATTCGATTCAATTTCAAACTTGCGGTACTAAGCGACTACCGACTTGAGTAAATTTCTTTCCTTCGCGTCCTTCATTTCGAGGTAGAAACGAACCACTTCGCCGATGACGATCAAAGCGGGGGATTGAATTTTTTCGCTCTCTACTTTTTCTAAAATGGTGCCGAGGGTTCCTATAACAATTCTTTCCGACGGCAGCGTGGCATTCTCGACGATCGCGATGAAGGTCGATTTGGAATTTCCGCCTTCCAAAAGTTGATCTACAATCGATCCGAGAGAGTTCAATCCCATATAGACGATTATCGTTTTATCTTTGCATATTAGATTGCGGAATCCGGTCGAGTTTTGACCTTCCTTTCTGTGTCCCGACAGAAAAACGATCTCTCCCGCATAGTCTCGATGAGTTAGAGGAAATCCGAGATTTGCGGCGATTGCGGACCCGGTCGTAATTCCTGCGACGATTTCACATCCAAACCCTCGTGAAATCAAATATGCGCATTCTTCCCCGACTCGACCGAATATGGAAGGATCTCCTCCCTTCAAGCGGACCACAACATCGTAGCGCATGGCTGCATCGGCTATCTTAGCGTTAATTTCATCTTGGAGGCAGCTATGCTGCCCGAGTCGTTTACCGACATAGATTAATTCCGTATTCTTCCTACAGACGTGCAGGATTTTGGGAGATACTAAATCATCATATAAAACGACTTGGGCCTTCCGGAGGATCTTAATAGCCTTAACTGTCAGAAGTTCGGGATCTCCAGGCCCGGCGCCGACAAGAAAGATCTTCCCCGCATCACCGGGGGTTTTGAATCCGGGGGCGTTCATCCTTTTACCGTTTTATGTTCATCGATTAGAGGCGCATCGATCTCGATGTATACTAATCCTTCTTCGATGATGACCGGATAGGTTCTTATTTTGTACGTTTCGCCGGTTAGGCATTCGCCGGTTCTTAAAGAGAAATTACGTTTATGTAAAGGACATGCGACTTTAGGTTCTCCCGCCGAATCTCCGATCAGGCCTCTCGCTAATACCATATCGCCCGTATGCGGGCAGGAGTTATCGCATGCAAACCATTCATTTCTTGAGCTAAAATGGAAAACGGCAATTTGTTGATCGCCTACCTTCGCGCAGGTGCCGCCGTCCTCGGGAAATTCCGATACCGGCGCTACCAAAAACCATATCTTTTCTGCTATCGTAGTTTTCATCGTTCTCTCCTACTTAGCCGGAGTTAAATCCAAATTTCGATGACTGACCGGGCGCTTTTGTCCCCGTTCTTCGACGAACTTTACGGAAGAATCCGAATTCGGGCTGTTCACGAAATGTTTGAATTTTTTCTGTTTCTCTTGGTCTTCGACCACATCCTTCCACTCGCAGATATAAGTGTCGACTAGACTTTCCATCTCTGCTTCCAGTTGAGAATTTATTCCCAATCGGTCGTTGATAATGACGTCCTTTAAATAATCGATTCCTCCTTCAAGCTGTTCCAGCCATGTCGAAGTACGCATAAGTCTATCCGCAGTTCGGATATAGAACATTAAAAAGCGATCTATGTAACGAAGGCAAGTATCCTCATCCAAATCTTCCGCAAATAGAATTGCGTGCTTCGGGTTTACTCCGCCGTTTCCGCCGACGTATAGATTCCAACCTTTCTCGGTCGCAATGACCCCGAAATCTTTGCCTCTAGCTTCCGCGCATTCACGGATACATCCTGAAACTGCGGACTTAATTTTGTGGGGTGCTCGAATTCCCCGATACCTCTCTTCTATTCTTATCGCGAACGCAGTACTATCCTGAACGCCGTATCGACACCATGTGGAACCGACGCAACTTTTCACGGTTCGCATCGCTTTGCCATAAGCGTGTCCGCTTTCAAAACCTTTTTCAACGAGGTCCTTCCAGATCTCCGGAAGTTGATCCATTTTGGCTCCGAGTAGATCGATCCTTTGTCCGCCGGTTATTTTGCAATATAGATCGTATTTCTTTGCGATCTCTCCGATTTGGATTAATTTTTCAGGAGTGATTTCACCGCCGGGAATCCTCGGGACGATAGAGTAGGTTCCTCCCTTTTGGATGTTCGCGAGATATTTGTCGTTAGTGTCTTGGATTTCCCTGTGTTTTATTATGGGTTCGTTCCAGACGCTTGCAAGAATGGACGCTACGGCAGGCTTGCATATTTCGCAACCGTTCCCTTTGCCTGAGTCTTTAATTACGTCCGTAAACGATTTTAGACTTTTTACTTTAATGATTTGGAATAGTTCCTGACGGGAATATTTAAAATGCTCGCAAACATGCTCGGTAATGACTTTCCCTTGCGCTTTTAATTCCGTCTTAAGAATCGAATTTACTTGAGGAATACATCCACCGCAACCGGTCCCGGCTTTCGAACATTCTTTCAGAGAGCTTATATCGGTGCAGCTTTTCTCCCGAATCGCGCGTAAAATATCCCCTTTTGAAACGTTATTGCAGGAGCATATCTTCGCTTCTTCAGGTAATGAATCCGCGCCAAAAAGGTTCTCGGAGGATACGGTGCCTACGATTAAGGTCTCGGGTTCCTCCGGTAATTCCATTCTGTTTAGATAGAGAGAAAGAAGATTTCCGTAAGCCTTTACATCCCCGACTAAAATTCCGCCTAGAAGGTGCTTTCCGTCCGGAGAAATTACAAGTTTCTTATATACTCCGCTTCTCGGGTTTTTAAAAACGATAGGAATATGTTCCGCTTGCCCTAGCGCGTCTCCGAACGAGGCGACATCCACTCCGATCAATTTTAGTTTAGTAGATAGATCCGAACCTGAATAGGATTTGGGAGTATGATGCGGACTGCAAAGATTATACGCTAATGCTTCCGCCATTTCATATCCCGGAGCCACCAACCCGTAAATGAAGTTCCTATGTAAAGCCACCTCTCCGATTGCATAGACTCCATATACGTTCGTTCTCAACTCGTCGTCGATGATGATGCCTCCTCGTTCGCCGGTAATGATTCCGGACTTGCGAGCAAGTTCATCTCTCGGACGAATACCCGCGGAAACCACTAACATGTCGATTTCAAGAGAGCCGCCGTCTATAAACTTCAATTCTTTAAGAGCGGCTTCTCCGATTGCCTTTTCCGTTTGTTTTTCGAGATGGATCGTAACGCCAAGTTCTTCGATTCTTTGTTTTAATATGGATGAGGCAGCTTCGTCCAATTGTCTAGGCATCAACCTGGTTGCGAACTCGACCACATGGGTATCTTTTCCCATATCGACCAGGGCTTTCGCAGCTTCTAATCCGAGCAACCCGCCTCCTAAAACCGCGGCTCTTTTAATTCCTTTGCCGTATTCGAGAATTTTTTCCAAATCCTCGATGGTTCTATAAACGAAAATTCCTTTCTTGTCGATCCCCTCGAAGTTAGGAACGAACGGAGCCGATCCGGTGGCAAAGACGAGTTCGTCAAATTGCAGTTCCGTTCCTGAAGAAGTGCTGACAATTCGTCGAACGATGTCTATGGAAATCGCCGGTTCCGAAAGCAATAATCTTATTCCGTTTGCCCGATACCAATCCGCCTTGCATAAATACAAATCTTCGACCGATCGATTCGCAAAATATTCGGAAAGATGTACTCGATCGTAAGCACGTCTCGGCTCTTCTCCGAGAATCGTAATCTCGAACTTATCCGCTCCGCCGAATTCGACCAGCTTTTCCGCAAAGCGATGGCCGACCATCCCGTTCCCAATGATTACTAACTTCCGTTTATTCATATTATATTTCCTTAGAGTCAAACTTATACTTTATAAAAGTTTAAACTCCTTCAAGCCCGAGTTCCGTTTGATTCGAATCCGCTTTTTTCCAAATCAACATGTTGGTAAAAAATACCAAAGCTGCCGAAGAGATCGTTACTACTGCTAGCACTACGAATCCGGCGGCAAAACTACCGGAAACGGATTTTAAGGATCCGAGTAAGTTAGGAACTAAGAATCCGCCTAAACCGCCGAATGCTCCTACAAAGCCCGTTACCACTCCGATATCCTTTTTAAAGCGCAACGGAACGAGTTGAAAGACCGAGCCGTTCCCTAAACCTAAGCAAGCCATTAGTCCGATAAACAATGGAAGCGTAATATTGACCGGAAAAAGGTAGGATATACCGATCAATATTACGCTTAGAGTGAGGAGAACTAGGCTGAGAACGTTTACTCCGCCGAATTTATCGGATAAGTAACCGCCGACAGGGCGGAGCATACTTGCGCCGATAATGCAGTAGGAGGTGTAAAGGCCAGTGGTAACTTTTTCGATACCGTACTGGTCGTAAAAGAAGATCGGTAGAAAGCTCGCGATTCCTACAAAGCCGCCGAAAGTCACACTGTATAATAAACAGAAAGTAACGGCGTCCCTGGACTTGATAGGGGTAAAATATTCCAGAATTCCTTTTCGATTGACGGTTCCTGGGCAGTCCTTCGCCGTAAAAAGAAAGAATATGAACACGATGCTCATGGGTATTATTGCCAAGCCGAAGACCGAATGCCAGCCGTAAGCTTTGGCTAAACTTGGAGCGAATAAAGTCGCAAGGACCGATCCGCTATTACCGGCTCCGGCAATTCCCATTACTAAACCTTGATATTTAGCGGGGTACCAACGACTCGCGAGCGGGAGGGCGACCGCAAAACTTGCTCCTGCGACTCCCAATAATAGACCGATGCATACGATTTCCGGAATCGATTGGGCGGCCTGCCAACCCCAAACGAGAGGGATCATCGTGACGGCCATACCGGAAAGAGCTACCTTTTTAGAACCGAATCGATCGGACAGTAGACCCATCGGAATTCTCAATAGAGTTCCTCCTAATAAAGGAATGGAAACCATCAAACCTTTCTGCGCGGGGCCTAATCCGAATTCCTCCGACAGAAAAATCCCCAAGGCCGCTAATAGCATCCAAATCATAAAGCTAAAATCGAAATAAAGAAAGGAACTGACCAAAGTCGGGAAATGGCCTGCTCGTAGGAACTGTTGTAATTTTTGCATATCGTGGACCCTCTCGTAGTAAAAAATTCGGTGCCTATTCCTCTATAAGCATAAATTGTGCCAAGATTAAAAATAAAGAATAAAAAACTTCAATCGATAGAGTGCCGCAGGCTCCTGTGGATGATTTGGGCGGAAGGATTGAGGTCAGCCCATCTAAATTTCAGCGATGCTGCTAAAAGAAGAGGGAAATTTAGCGGATATTGCTAGATAACGCTTAAAAAATATACAGTACGAATCATAAATAAGCCAGAACCTATGTTGTAAGGGGGGCTTTCTTTTGGATTTGAGGTTGTATTATTCGTCATAGCCTATGCAACTGGGAAAAGGGAGAGAAATTGAAAATAAAATTCATAAAATCGTTTTATAGGTATAAAAATTGCAGTAAACCGTTTGTGGCCGAAAATGAATCCTATCAAACAACATGTTCTTATTGCGGAGTAGGCTGCGGAATAATCGTTCAAAAGAGCGGTTCGAATGAAATAAGCGTAAAGGGTGATCCGGAGCATCCTGCAAATAAGGGAATGCTTTGTTCAAAAGGATTGAACTTGCATTATACTGCAATGGATCGTTCGGATCGTTTACTCTATCCGATGGTTAGAAGGGATAGAAATTCGAATCTAGAGCGGATTACTTGGGAATCCGCACTTTCGAGCATTGCCGCTAGATTCCGTAAAATAATCGCCGAACACGGACCGGATTCCGTCGGATTCTACGTATCCGGACAGCTATTAACCGAAGAGTATTATATTATAAATAAGTTAACTAAAGGATTCTTGGGAACGAATAATATCGACACGAATTCGAGGCTGTGTATGAGTTCGGCGGTCGTCGGCTATAAGATGGCCTTGGGAGAAGATAGCGTCCCGATAAGCTACGACGATATCGAATTAGCCGACTGCTTTCTGATAGCGGGAGCAAATCCGGCCTGGTGTCATCCTATTCTTTTTCGTAGAATAGAAGCTAGAAAAAAGTCGGATCCTTCCGTAAAGACGATCGTAGTCGACCCTAGAAAAACGGAATCATCCGAAGACGCCGATTTGCATCTTCAAATTCGTCCCGGTTCGGATATATCTTTGTTCCATGCGATCGCCAGAGTGCTAATCGAGAACGAATGGATCGATCATCAGTTTATTCTTAAACATACGGAGGGTTTCGAAGAACTAAAGTCGAAAGTCTTCGAATCTACTTTGGACGATGCCGCGGAAGACTGCGGCATTCCACCCGAGCAAATTATAGAAGCCGCACGATTGATTGCCCGATCTAGAGGATTCCTTTCTCTCTGGGCGATGGGATTGAATCAGAGCGTAATCGGAGTAAATAAGAATCTAGCTTTATTGAATCTTTCACTGATAACCGGCAAAATCGGTAAACCCGGATCGGGACCATTTTCATTAACCGGGCAACCGAACGCTATGGGTGGGAGAGAGGTCGGCGGCCTCTGCAATCTATTGCCTGCCCATAGAAATTTGAACGATCCCGAACATAGGCGGGAAGTGGCGGATTTTTGGGGAGTATCTGATATTCAGAGTAAGCCGGGATTTAGCGCGACTGAAATGTTCGAAAATCTTCGAAACGGAAAAATGAAGGCGATTTGGATCGTTTGCACCAATCCGACCGTTAGCATGCCGGACGCGAGAGCGGTAGAAGCTGGATTACGAGCAGCCGAACTCGTAATTGTTCAAGATATTTCTAAAGACTCCGGCGCAATTCCCTTTGCCGATTTTGTTTTACCCGCCGCAGGTTGGGTCGAGAAGCAGGGCACGATGACTAATTCGGATCGCCGGATCACCTATCTGCCCAAAATTATGGACCCGCCGGGCGAGGCAGTCGCGGATACCTGGATTATTCGGGATTTTGCGCGCGAAATGGGTTATACATCATCTTTTTCTTATGAATCGGAAGAGGATGTTTTTTTGGAACATTCTCAACTTACGAAAGGAACAAGAATCGATATATCGGGTTTGGATTATTCCATACTAAAGTCAAATCGTTCCGTTCAGTGGCCCTATCCGCATAAGGATCATGGGGGCACTCCTCGCCTTTTTACGGATCATATTTTTTACAGGCCGGGCGGTAAGGCTAAATTATCGGATGTAGGAATCGAAGATTCGTCCGAAAAGACAACACCGGAATATCCGTTAATACTTACGACCGGACGAATTAGAGATCAATGGCATACGATGACTAAAACCGGTAAAGTACGGAAGTTAAAAGAACATCGAAAGGAGCCAAATTTAGAGATTCATCCAGAGGACGCGCGGCTTAGAAATATCTCCGACGGGCAGGTCGTGGAGATAAAAAATATTCGAGGCAGCGTTCGGGTAAAAGCCTCCGTCACCGAATCGATCAAGCAGGGTGTCGTTTTTTTACCGATGCACTGGGGTAGAATGAAGGGCAACGATGAGTCGAGAGCCAATAATCTTACCAGTTCTAATTACGATCCTTTTTCCAAACAACCCGGATTTAAGATATCCGCAGTAGAAGTAAAACCGTATAAAAAAGTAAAAGAGAAAATTCTAATTATCGGAGGGGGGAACGGAAGTTTATCCTTTCTAAAACACTATCGTGCTTTGGTCCCCGACGACGAAATTACCGTAATCTGCAAAGAGGAGCATCCCTTCTATAATAGAATTCTATTACCGGACTTAATCAGCGGGGAAAAAAATTTCACCCAGTTGATGGGTGTGGAGCCCGAAGAAATCGAATCTTGGAATATAAATTTATTCCCTTCAACCTCGGTACTCGAAATTTCCAGGGAGGGGAAGAAAGTAAAAGATTCGGAAGGAAATCTTCATTCGTATAATAAACTCATCATTGCGACGGGGAGCTCCCCATCGATACCGAAATTCGTAAACCCGGATATGGAGGGTGTCTTTAGTCTTAGGGCGAAGGAAGATGCCGAACGAATAAAAGGTTTTTTCGTGAGAGATTCTCATGCTTTGATCGTCGGGGGAGGTTTACTGGGATTAGAGTTGGCGGCGGCTCTTCGCGTTGTAGGGGTAAATGTAACCATCTTAGTTAGAACGGACCGATTGATGTCGAAGCAATTGGATAAGGTTGCTTGTGATATTCTGAAAGAAGAGATAGAAGCGAAAGGAATCCGAATTATTTTCAACGCGGAAATTTCTAAAATCGTCGGCGTTCCTAGGGTGGACAAGGTAAAACTAAGCGACGGATCGATTTTGCAGCCGGACGGAATCGTCTTTGCAGTAGGAACTTCTCCCAACTTAAAGGTAATTAATGGAACCGACCTTAAAATAGGATCCGGATTGAAGGTGAACGAATATCTGCAAACCAGCGATCCCGATATTTATGCGATCGGTGAAGTCGCGGAACACGAATCGGGAATGTATGGAACCGTTGCGGCGACCGACGAACAAGCCAAGATTGCCGCGAATCATATCTACGGATATAAGGTAAATTCTTACACCGGATCTTTGCATACGAATATCCTGAAAATCCCGGGTCTGGACTTGATCTCTCTAAGGTTACCGGAAGTGGTCATGGAAAACGATGCTTCCGAATACGAAGAAATCATTTTTCTCGATCGCAAACGGAAAAAATATAAGAAATGTATCATCAAAGGAGATAAGTTGGTCGGTGCGATTCTGATCGGCGATAAGAATCAATTTTCGGAATTCAAAGCGATGATCGCTTCCGGAATGGAGCTGGGGGAAAAACGGGAATCGCTTTTGGGAGATTCTCGGCCTTTGAAACCGATGGAAGGCACGCTTGTCTGTTCTTGTAACGGTGTGGGTAGCGGAAATATCGAAGCCGAGATTCAAAAAGGAATTCTAACGGTGGAAGGTATTGGTGTCAACACGGGAGCCGGGACGGGTTGCGGAAGTTGCCGGCCGGAAATTTCAAGAATCATTAAAGGGAAATCGCCGGTTATTCCTCCAGCGATCGAACAGCGTCTTTAATTAATTAAACTTTCTCTAATGGATCATTTTGACCGCGACATCGGATAGTTCGATTCTTCGAGCAAAAGTCATTAGGGACTTTTTAAGTCAACGCAGAATAGCCGGTTCTCCCTGCTCCAAGCATTCCGAAGGTAGAGGGTTAATCGGAAACTATTGTGATTTTTGATCCACGATGACAGTCAAATAACCTAAGCCGCTTGCTTTATACTGTAACGAAGTGTTCGTTACTCGCCACTGAGCCGAAATAGTGACTTTTCCTCCTCGGGAAACAATATCGCTTGTTGCGGATAGGAAAGGGTAAAACATAATCTGGCCATTACCGACCCATTCAAGTTCACTCAAAACTGTTCCTCCATCTTGGACAAGCCGAATGGCGATTAATGCGCCGGAAGGCGGCGGTCCATGAAGTTTGATCATCGGAAGAGTTAATGTAACGTTAAACGCATCCACTAACTCCATTCCTTTAAAAACCAACGGCGTCAGTTGCGGGATATCGGCCCATTGCGTAGGAAGTACTGCGTTTAAGTCGGCTGATTTATAATATATCGCCATTTTGCCCTCACAAATAATATCTGAAATTGAACCTAAAAAAGGTGCTTAAATGTAGCAGGATCGTTCAATATCGTCAATCCGTAGAACTACGTAGCTCTATTATCCGCGATTCGTACTTCTACCGACGGTTCCGAAAGAATTTTATTTATTCTACGTTTAAGGCGATTTCGGTTAGGCAAGACGCGTATCTATTTAATGAATAAATAAAGTATTTACGGTACTTTACCTCGAACAAATCTTTCAATCCCAAACGAATTCGCTCGTTCATTTAATCTAATGGGTTAAGATGTTGCACAGATCTTTCGATTTGGAAACTCCGCGCGACCGGTTTCCATCCTGAGATGATAAGCGACATATCTTCTTCGTTTTTGAGGACCTCCCACCGGATTTATTTCGAAATTTCCCGCGAAAATCTCTTGAAAAGGGGAAAAACAGCTATATATATGTTTACTTATGATAAATATAGTCTATTCGGAAGGAAATTGTTGGATACCTGTGCTAAAAACGGTTCTTTATGCGGGATATCCTGCGGACGGTCCGAACGATCCGGAAAGTCAACTCGATTTGTTGAGTTTTTCGGAATCAGATGTCGGAAGAAAAATCTTCGCGACAGTGAAAGGGGACGCTTGGGTAGACTTTGGAATTCGAGACAGGGATCGACTCTTGATCGATCGTTATAAAGAAGCAAAGGATGGCTCCATTGTCATTGTATATAGTAAAGGAGAATATCTTCTTAAGGTAGTCTCAAAAATTGCAGATCAAATTTTTATAAACGGACCGGAGGAAAACTCCTCTCGCATTTCTTTAGAGCTCAGCGGGGTCAGGGTTTTGGGCGTCGTGACGGGAGTCATTCATTGGGTATGAGTTTGCGGACTCAGGTTATTATTGGTACGATCGATCTATTAAATGTTATTCGGTCTTGGAGCCTTCTCTTTAAGTCGAGCGAGGACGGGAAAACTATTCTGCATTCTCTTATTTTAAACGGAATCCGACTAGTTCTTATTATTAGAAATATGTATTCGATTAAAAAGATTACGTTCAACTCGTTAACCGAGGAGAAGATCGAGCTTCCATCCGGTCTTCAAATACATATTGATAAATTATTCCGATTTTAGGATCGTATTGTTGAAATTTTAAGTCGCCGTTTAATGTTTCAGTTCGGGATTGTAAATTCGATTCATATGTAAAAAATTATTTAGTTGACCGAGTTCTTTTATCAAACTCCCTTTTCACTTAATGCTTATTGAAAGTGTTGTTCAAGAATGTTGCAATTCGGATCGTAACTTGAACGTGCATTTTTGAGCGTTCAAGTTCCATAATTAATTTTATTCGGATGCTCCTTGGAGTTAATATTGGCGCTCTTAACTTTTATTCTTTTAACTCTCTCCGCCTTCTACTTTTATAAATGGTCGGAAAGAAATTACCTAAGTTTGGCGTTTTCACTCATGACATTTTCGATGGGGCTATGGTCTGCTCTATTGGTTCTAAGCGAAATCCCGTTTCCTCTATCTGCGCGAATCCTGATCGTGAATTTAATCCCGATACCTCCGCTGTTTATTCCGATTTTATTGACCTACGTAATTTTCAATTATACTAAACCTTATGCGTTGGTGTTCCCTCCAACGCTATTGATGCTGGTTCATGTGATAGCGATCCTATTTTTTTCTTGGTTGGCGTTAGAAGGATCGGTTAGCCCATTTCGGATGGCCGGAACGGAAAGAGTTTTCGATCCGGGATCGTTTTATTATCCGTCGTGCGCTTACATTTATGCGTCCATACTTATCTGCGCGGGAATCCTGCTACGGAATATTTTCATAGGCGATTATTTTGTAAGACTTCATTCCATTTATTTATTTACCGGAGTGGTTTTAGGAGGAGGGGTCTCCTCCATCTTCGTAGTCGTTTTGCCTCTGTTCGGTATATCCTTAACTTCGATGGCCGTTTTAGGCGTTATTGTTTTTCTATGGTTCGCTTGGATTCCGGTCACTAAATATCGATTATTTAATATTGAATTAACTGATTTTAAACAAGATTTTCGAAATCCACGCCTATCGTCCGCGATTATTTCCATAAATCGATTCCTGTTGAACAAAATGGACCCGAAAGCTTTCAAAGAAATTTGCGATCAATTTGAAATAAAGAGGCAAGAGGAAATATTCGCCTTACAATCAGAAATGCTGATTGAATCCGTTTATATGAAGAAGGGCGGCATCGCCGATCATGTTAAAGAGTATTCGAAAAAAGTGATCAATATCTTTTTCCGTTGAATTGTTCTCCTTGGCGAATTTTAAGATGATCGGCGACCTTTGACTTTCATTCCCAACAGAGACGGAATGGTGGATTGAAATCTTTGAGTTTTCCGATTTCTCGAAGGGCCGCCTTTTCGATTGGCGTTTGAAGTCGGATTTGGTTTCAAACGCCGGTTTTCCTAGTTTTTTGAAGCGGGATATCCAGGATTTTAAAATCGTCCGGTAATTCTTTGGTTGAAAATCCTGGTGCGGTATTTTAATCGATACAATGCCCGATTTGCTGACAGATATCGCTTTTTTGAAGACAGTCTCTGTTGCACAGTTGTGCTTTCTGATCCTGAATTTTCTGGCTAGACTTAAGGGATCGCTTCAGGGAATTTTAGGAAGTCTATTCTGCGCTAGTTTAATCGCTTATTTTATCTGTCCTCTATTGGATCATAGAGAATTAAATCCGATTCTATTTTATTCGATTCACATCGGTTGTTTTTCGGTAACTACTTTTTTCTATCTGTTCGTTTCGAGTTTGTTTTCGGATACCTTTCGTTTGAAACTTTGGCACGGGGCGCTCTTTATTTTTATTAATTCGTTTTGCTTTTATATTTTCGTAGCGTCCGATATCAGGAACGATTCTTCTCAGGTTTCACAAATCCTTTTTAGTCTACCTCAACTTTTCTATCTTGGGATCGTCCTATTCACGCTCGCGCAGGTCTTGAAAGATAAAAATATAGATTTAATGGAATCCAGGCGGGAATTCAGAGTAATCTTCGTTTGGATCGCCGGCATATATTGTATCTTTGTCATACTCATGGAGGTTATCACCAAAAACCAAAGTTATTCCGCGGTTTTTGATTTTGTGAATTCATTTTTTATTGCGATACTCGTTTTCTTTTTTTCTTATAAACTATTCGATTTTAGAGAGAATATCTTTCTCATACCGAAAAACCAGCCGTTTGAAGAGGAGATTGATGAAAGCCTTCTGGAGAAATTGATTCTTTTAATGGATCGGGAACGAATTTTTCTGCAGGAAAATCTGACTATTTTGAATCTTTCACGGAAGCTGAGCGCTCCTGAAAAGAAGGTTAGAAGATTAATCAATAAAGGATTAGGTTACAGAAATTTCAACGAATTCTTAAACCATTATAGAATTCAGGAAGCCGCAAAAATTCTAATCGATCCTGCAAAACAGGACGCACAAGTGCTAAGAATCGCTATGGACTTGGGTTACGGATCCCTTGCACCTTTCAATCGAGCGTTTAAGGAAAGGATGGGAATTACTCCGTCCGATTTTAGAAAACGAAAAGCAGCGAAAAAAGTCTGATCGAATCCGGATTCGATCTCCCTTTTCCCGAATTCGATAGGAACTGCGAAGCGAAATAGATTCTAATCCTAGCAAATTCCCGATCTTTATCCGGAATTTGCTAGGACACCATTATGAACGAACCAATTCAATTTTTTCAAAGAGTTTCGGAAGTACTTCCGTACGTACCAAGAATATTCCTGATAGATTTTCTGAGATATTTCGTATTTGCTGGTATTGCTTTCTTCGTTTTCTATGTCTGGAAACATCCTTTTCGGAGTAGAAAAATTCAAACTAGACAAGCGCAACCGGCCCAGTTTAAAAAAGAGTTTTTGTATTCCGTATCTTCAGTTCTCGTCTACACTATGGTCACCTTCGTTGTCTTGGTCTTGAGAAAATATGGATATTTTAAATTTTATAATAATATAGAAGAACATGGATGGGGCTATCTTCTATTCAGCGTAATTCTAATTTTGACGATTCAAGATTTTTACTTTTATTGGACCCATCGATTGATGCATACTCGTTTGTTTTTTAAGGTCTTTCATAAGGTTCATCATGAATCGGTTACGCCTTCCCCTTGGACTGCATACTCATTCAGCCCGTGGGAGGCGCTCGTACACGCAATGATCATGCCGATTGTAGTTTCCTTATTCCCGGTTCATACACTTGCTCTTTTGCTCTTTATGACATTCCAAATCATCAGGAATGTATTGGGCCATAGCGGTTATGAGATATTTCCTAGTTGGATAATATCCAACAGGATTTTGAAATACGTGAATACTAATACCAATCACGATATGCACCATCAATATTTTAAATTCAATTTCGGACTATATACTACTATTTGGGATTCCATCTTCGGAACGGTACATCCGGAATATGAGAAAACTTTCTTACGCGTAACCGACGATGGCGGAAACCATGCGGAGTCGGCTGCATTCGATTTGGTAACTATTGACAAGAGATCCTCTTGATCTTTCGAATTCCTCGCTTCGTAAGAACTTTTCGAAAGTTTTTCGGCTTAAGTCTCTTCGATTAACATTCGGCTAGGAAAAGGGACATTTTTACCGAAGGGGAGAACGTTCTTAAAAATGGGGAACCTACCAATTTAAAGATCGAACCTGCCTTGTTCAAAAGTCCGTATCTTTCTTCAAGAAATTTAAGAAAGATACGGAAAGGAATCTTGAGCCGGCAGTTTCCGGAAAAGTTCCTTATTCGAGCGGCAGCAGCTGCCGGAACTTTCCGAGCGGCTTTCAAAGATAAAAAATAGGTTGCGAAAACCGTTCAGATAGTTTGATGATCCGCCGATCGGCGCCGATATCGAGCATTTTCGGGTTTGCGATTTTTCGTCGGATCTCCCGCGTCTTATAAATATATTTACAAATTAGTTCCTTTTATATTAAAATACCTTTCGTTTATTTGCGCGCCCGTTCCCGAATATGTATACTGTATGCTTTTTCAAAAAATAGCGATTATTTACGAGGATAAGGATTATCTTACAAAACGAAAAGCGGTACATATACTTCTCTTCAATCTTTTTACTTTGGTTCTAAGTATCTTTGCCAGTATTCTCTATATCAGTAAGGGAGTTCGACCCGGATATCTGATCATCATTCTATCGTCGATTGCTTCGATGGTTTTGATTTTCAGAAAAAAATTCGATTCCGCAGTATATGTGAATTTGATTGCCGGTCTTTTTTCGGTCACCGCAGGATGGTTTTTCGGGGCTAAGGACGGGAATTTTATTTTTTCCATATCCACCTTGATCATCGTGTTCTTGTATCTTTCAAATATTAGAAATACTATATTAGTTTCTATTTATTGCTTTGGCCTTTTGGTGTTTAGAGGATGGTCGCCTGGGAATACCGATAAAGTCGGTCTTATTTCCTTTTCCGACACTTTAGTAATGTATTCCATATTTGCTTTGATATCGATCATGACTGTTCGGGTGATTAAGGTATATTCGGACGAAAAAGACATCCTAATCAAGGAAATTCACCATAGAGTCAGGAACAATTTGCAAATACTTTCGGGTTTAATAGAAGTTCAGAAAGCCGAGTTGGATTTGGAGGTGATGCATCATTTTACGGAAATTCAAAATAGAATTTTTGCCATCTCGAAAGTGCATAACTACGTATATAAATCGGGAAGTTATCTTAAGGTGGACTGTAAAGTCGTCTTTCAAGAGATCATCGCCAATCTAATATCGGTTTTTTCTTTTAGCGGACTTCCTCCTCGCGTCGAAGAAAAAATCCAAAACGTTAATTTATCCGTGGAAGACGCGATTCCTCTTGCGCTAATTCTGAACGAGATACTATTAAACTTCCTGCAACCTCACAAAGATTCGATTCATTCTGCGACAGTTGTTGTCGAATTAGGACAGATGGACCGCTCGTATCGTTTACGTATTTACGATTCGAGCGTAAGAGATCCGGAAACTTGGGAGGTTCATAATAGAATCGGACATACCCTGATCCAATTATTTGTCCGCCAGTTAAAGGGAAGTTTAAAGACGGATATCAGTGAGGAAGGCACTTCCGTTCAACTTGATTTTTTTAGAAATGTATCATAACATTCGAGAGAGTCGATGAGAAATCGAATAAAGATCGATCAGAGTTTAATATCAACGGTTCGATTGACCGAACTATATCGGGACTCGAATATTCCTTTCTTGCAAGTCAGTCGCTTACAAAGTTTACCTTCTAATTTTATCGAATACTTTAGCGGACATAGACACGATTACTTTGCGCTGTTCTTTTTTTTAAAAGGGATGGGCAATCATCGAATCGATTTCGTGGATTATGAGATCGCGGATAATTCGCTTTTTTTCATACGGCCGGGGCAGGTGCATTCCTGGAGATTCGATTCTCCAGTTATCGGATACGCTTTAAAATTCTCTCCGGAGTTCTATGCCAGAAATTCGGCGACGCGTTCCGCTATTTTCGGTTTCCCTTTTTTCAAATCTGTGACTTCTCGTTCCGCGATGCAAATTCGGGAACCCGGAGTGTTGGCTCGGGACTGGGATCGCTTACTCCTGGAAAGAGAGAATGGATCGGAAGAAGGAATTCTATTTACCTTAACTCAGCTTATTTTGTTAGAGGTCAAACGGGAATACGAATCCGGATGCGAAGCTTCCGATATCATCGACGAACTTATCTCCGACTTCGAGGAAATTCTGGAACAGAATTTTATTCGCGAAAGATCGACATCATTTTACGCGAGACGACTTACCGTATCCGCTTCTGCTTTAAATTCCGCCTGCAAGAAGCGACTCGGCCGAAATGCGAAGTCGATAATCAATGATAGAATCATATTGGAGATCAAACGCTTGTTGGTTCACTCCTCTAATAGTATCTCGGAGATTTCAAGAGAAGTTAATTTTTCCGATAATGCATACTTAAGTCGTTTCTTCCGCTCGCAAGCGGGAATCTCTCCGGAACGATATAGGGCAGAAAACCGAAAAGTGCAATAACTTTCGCTTTTCGTCCATTTACTTTAGCTGCCGGTCAGCTTATGATCCTCTTCATTCAGGCGACGATTTTTATTCGCCGAATTTAGGAGATAAGAATGTTCGAGATACTTTTAGCTACCGAAGCGAATCTTGCGATAACGTTTCTTAGGATAGCGTTAGGAGTCGTAATGCTGCCGCACGGTCTTCAAAAACTGTTCGGTTGGATGGGAGGATACGGTTATTCTTCGACCATCAAATTTTTTGCATCCGAAGGAATTCCTTCCCTTATCGGATTCTTGATCATAATTGCGGAATCGTTCGGAGCTCTCTCGTTGATACTCGGTTTCTTTACGAGATTCTCCGCTCTTGGAATCGGAATCGTAATGATCGGAGCCGCTATATTCCAAAGTAAAAACGGTTTTTTCATGAATTGGTTCGGTAATCAATCGGGTGAAGGATTTGAATATCATGTCTTAGCCGTAGCAATCGCAATTGCTTTAATGATTTTCGGCGGCGGATCGGTATCGATTGATCGCTTCCTTCAAGATCGATTTAAGTAACGCGATTCGAATCGTTTCGAGAATTTTAGGTAATCCATCCATACAAGCTTTGAGAAATTGGAAATATCGTGTTGATTGCCTAAATTCTTGTTATCGAAAGATCCTTCGAATATAAAGCATTGCCAAGTTTAAAACGAGAAGATATATCTTTCCGCCTAGTTTTGAATACTATAAATCAAAAATTATCCCGAAGTTGCGTACTTTTTGAAAAAGAGTTGTCTGCTTAAAGATCATTCAAAAAGTAGAAAGCGTGGGATTGGTGTGGTTAAACAGATTGCTCGTCTTTGTTTTGACGATGCTTATCGCGTTGCCGATGGAGCAGGACGGATCGATAGATCTTTCCTCCCTCGGATTCGATCGAACTGAATCTCCATTCGCGATCGGGTTTGCTACCGCCACTCATAAAAATGCTGTCCAGTCAATCTCGGGTGAAGATTCCAGGCATTTAGCTATTTCCTTTAGAAGTAGATATGACTTCATGGATTACTTCTATGAAGTTTTTGCGGAATCGGAGAGATTCAAGGTCTCGTTTTATTCGAACGAGATCTCCTTTACGACCTACTACTATGCCCGTCTGATTTCCGTTCTCTTACTCAATATACCGCCCCCGATTCATACCTAAATTTGTTTATTTAAAGCTAATATTCGGATAGGCTGGAGCTATTTTCTCCCGGGAAAAGAATCTGTAGGCCTGGGACGGCGAATGCCTTCTCGAATATATATAACGCTAAGGCTCAAGCATACCTATGCGGCGTTATCCTTGTCATGAAAATAGGTGCAAATC
This sequence comes from Leptospira fainei serovar Hurstbridge str. BUT 6, assembly GCF_000306235.2. Taxonomy (NCBI): domain Bacteria; kingdom Pseudomonadati; phylum Spirochaetota; class Leptospiria; order Leptospirales; family Leptospiraceae; genus Leptospira; species Leptospira fainei. Next base: position 60,585 of record NZ_AKWZ02000012.1, on the reverse strand, counting down.
TCATTCATGTATAGGGGAGTCGTATTCCACCGATATATAGCATTAAAGAATTTTCATATAAACTGAGGGATCCTAATTCGAACCCGCAAGCAAAATCGGCAGGGAAACGATGCCGGTTTTTAGCCGCTACGCGCCTTGAGCGAACTCGTAGCCAGGAGTTTTGATTATAGAATGAACGTGCTTTTTAGAACTAGGGCGCGATTGATCGGATTTTTAGCAGGACTAACGTTTTTGCTAACCATCGCGATATTATTAACGCAAAAAACAAAAAACAAGTCGAATCCATTTCCGGAGAAACCCAGCGTTTCCGCCGACGGTTCGAAAATCGAATTCAAGGAGGGAAGTCCCGGTCTTGCAATGATTAAGGTCGTAGAAATCGATACGAACGGAAATTTCGTAAACATTCATGCTCCCGCAAGACTGACTGCGTCCACTACAACGTCGGTGTCGGGTGGCGACCCTCTTGTGCTATTCGAATCCTCTGAAATTAACGAATTATATCAGGGATACCTTCATTCAAAGAATACCTTGAATAAGTCGCGTAAGAATCTAGAGAGAATCCGCGATATGTTTCGGCATAAAGTCGCTAATGAAAAGGATTTAATAGAAGCAGAAACGGACGTGGAGAATGGCGCTGCCGAGCTCGCCGAGTTAGAAGGAAAGCTCCAGGATTTAGGATTAAATCCTTCGATCTTGAGTAAAGCCGGACCGAACGTGGCCTGGATTATCGGCGATGTTCCTGAATCACAACTACGTAATTTGAAAAAAGGAATCGACGTGGAATTAAAGTTCTCCTCGCTTCCGAATGAAATCTGGCGGGGCAAAGCGGAAGCGTTAGGGGATAACGTGGATCCTATCACTAGAACCGTTAGAATACGAATCACGATTACTAATATAGATCGAAAACTTAAACCCGGGATGTATGCGATCGTAAAATTTCCCGAGAGTTTAAGTTCTGCCGCGATTATCCTGCCAGCGATCGCAGTAATATCGGTGGAAGGAAGGAATTACGTGTTCGTAGAGAAAAGGTCCGGTGAGTTCGTTCGCCGGGGGATCACGGTGGGAATTTCCGACGAGGACGTCGTAAGTGTTCTCGAAGGCGTGGCAAAAGGGGAACGAGTCGTAGTCGACGGCGCGATTCTCTTGAAAGGATTAAGCTTCGGTTTCTGAAAATGTTGGAAGAATATTTTGAAAGACGCTCCTCTTCTTCGCTCCATTGCAATAGATCGCGTACGCCGAATCTCATTCGGGAAGATTTCGGTTCCAGCGTTTATAGAAAGGAAAATCAGGAACCTATCAATTACATATCTATAATTAATAGGTTAGTTTTATTTATTATCCTTTTGTCAGAGATCGGATTTATGTTTAGGAAAATAAGTCGGTTCTTATTCCGCTTAGAAAAGTTCTCGGTCGCTTATTACGAGGTTCACCTTAGATGAAAATTATCAATAGTATTATCGAAACGGCATTGAAGAATAGAATATTCACTTTGGTGGCCGGCGCCGTTGCCTTATTAATCGGAATTTGGTCGTGGATAGATATTCGTAAGGAAGCTTATTCGGACATCGCCGATACGCAAGTTCGGGTTGTCGCTAAATTTCCCGGAAAGGCGACTTTGGAAGTGGAAGAAAGGGTCACGATGCCGATCGAGAGGGTTCTCCATTCCACCCCGAACGTAATCGTGCGTCGTTCCAGAACGATTAACGGACTCGTAGTGTTTCAGTTCGTCTTCGAAGAGGGAACCGACGATTATTTTGCCAGAATGCGATTGATGGAAAAGGTTCGAGACGCGGTGATTCCGGAAGAAGTCACTCCGACGTTGGCTCCGATGAGCTCTCCGGTAGGCGAGGTATATCGATACGTAGTGGAATCGACGAGCGGCAATCATACTCCTATGGAACTTAGAAGTATTCAGGACTGGATCGTGATTCCTAAGATGCTCCAAGTTTCAGGTATTGCGGACGTGGTGACTTTCGGAGGATTACCGAAGCAGTTTCATATCGTGATGAACCCGGAAAATTTGATTCGATACCAAGCTACCGTCGCCGATGTGATCGAGGCCGTACAAAGTAATAACTTGAATACCGGTGGAAATTTTCTTCTACAGGGAGAGCAATCACTACCGATTCGGTCTCTAGGAGCGATCCGAGACATCAACCAGATCGAGGATATCGTTGTCAAAAATCTAAACGGAGTACCGGTTTTCGTAAAGAATATCGGAACCGTAGAAATCGCCCCTCCCATTCCGAGCGGGGTCTTGGGGTATACCATTCAAAACGATCAAGAAGGTTTGATCGACGTCGATTCGGCGGTTCAAGGTTTGGTCGCGATGCGTCGTTGGGTGGAGCCGAATGCTTTCTTAGAAAGAGTTCGGGCAAAGGTGAAAGAGATCAACGAGAAATACATGCCTGTCGGGACACGATTGCGTACCACTTACGATAGGGGAGATCTAGTTCAATATACGTTACGCACGGTAGGCACCACACTACTGGAGGGAATTGCCGTCGTTAGTTTGGTCGTTATCTTCTTTGTAGGAAGTATTCGAGCTTCCGTTGTCGTCGTGGCTACGATTCCGTTCGCTCTTTTATTCTCGTTTACGATGATGAATTCTTCCGGTATCTCAGCGAGTCTTCTTTCGCTCGGTGCCGTAGATTTCGGCATAGTCGTGGATAGCGCCGTCGTGATGGTAGAGAACATTATGAGGCGATACAAGAATGCAACTTTGCAGGAGAAACAAAAAGGCATTATTCGATTTACTTTCGAATGCGCTTCGGAAGTCGGAACGGAAATTCTTTTTGCGATTCTGATCATCATTTTAGCATACCTTCCTATATTTTCGTTCGAGCGAATCGAGGGCCGGCTTTTTAAGCCGATGGCTTTCACATTATCTTTTGCGATTTTCGGCGCTTTGCTTTTCACGATGACGATTGTTCCGGTCCTAATGTCCTTTTTTTATCGGAGGTATTTCGAATCTTCGAATCCGGGGCCGATCGAATGGCATAATCCGATTTATCATTGGATCGAAACCCAGTATGAAAAAATCGTCCATTATCTGGTCGATAGATCCAAACGCGTCGTTGCCATCGCATTTTCCGCCGTAACAGGACTGTTGGTAATCGGATTCATGTCACTCGGAACGGAGTTCCTGCCATCCTTGGACGAAGGCGGCTTCACTCTTCGACTTTATTTTCCCGTCGGGATCTCGTTACCTGAAGCGAAGAAGTTCATTCCGAAAGTCCGAAAAATAATTTATAAAAATGAAATGGTAGATACCATCTTATCCCAGTACGGTAGGAACGACGACGGAACGGATCCTTTACCTCCGAACCGTCTGGAAGTTTATATCGGATTAAAGGATTATAAAGCTTGGAAAGAGAAGATTACGAAGGAACAGCTCTTGCTTCGCTTAAGAAACGATCTTGAAGACGGGTTGCCCGGAGTACGAGTCAGCTTTTCACAACCGATCATGGACAATCTCTCCGAGGCGATCATGGGGACAATCGCAGACTTGGCCGTATTCGTTTCCGGGCAAGACATGAGAGTGATGCGGAATTTATCGGATCAGATTTTAAAGATCGTTTCGGAAATGAAGGGTGCGAGCGAATACGGGATCGAGCAGGAAGGCCCCGCGCCTCAACTCGTGATTCGAATTCGGAGGGATGTCGCAGCTCGATACGGCATCAATGTAAGCGATATTCAGCAAGTCATCGAAGCCGCCGTAGGGATGGAACCGATCAGTAATTTATACGAAGGCCCGATGGATGATCCGCCTAAAGAAAGAGCTCTTTACGGGATTGTGGTTCGATTTGCTAAGGATTATCGGGAATCGGCCAGGGAAATCGCGAGAATTCCCATCATTTCTCCCAGAGGAGAAAGAATTCCACTTTCCGAACTTGCGGATATTACTCAGGAAGATTCACCGACCATGATTTTCCGTCAGGACGGTAAACGAACGATTACGGTTCGCTTGAACGTGAGAGGGCGGGACCAAGGCGGTTTTGTTTCCGAACTTCAAAAAAGAGTAAAGAAAGAAGTTCATTTTCCTGACGGTTACGAAGTGAAGTACGGCGGACAGTACGAGAACTTGGCGAGGGTCGGGAAGCAATTAGCAATCGTAATTCCTTTAACGATCGGGATTATTTTCGGTTTATTGTATTTGCTGTACCGGGATCTTCGATCGGTGTTTGTGGCGCTTTCCTGTATTCCTCTTTCCCTTATCGGAGGAATCTACGCCTTATTAGCGAGAGGATATTATTTCAACGTATCTGCGGGAGTCGGGTTTATTTCCCTTTTCGGAATCGCTACGATGGCGGGTATCTTATTCGTTTCAAAGGCGAACCATTATTTGCACGATAAGACGCCAGGCGTAACGAAGATGAGCGTCCGGGAAGCCTCGGTCGCGTCGGCAGTAAGTCAGCTTCGGCCTCGTTTGATGACTATGCTTTTAGCGTTGCTAGGGTTAATTCCCGCAACGATGGCTACCGGCGTCGGTTCGGACGTTCAACGGCCCTTGGCTACGGTGATGGTGGGGGGATTGAGCTCCGCATTACTTTTGGTGTTAACCGTCATGCCGAGTTTGTATATCCTGATCATGGAAAAAAGGGAAGGAAACAATCAACATCCCGAATCGAATTCGTTTATTCTTCATCCCGAATCCTATGATGCAGAAGGCGACAGCGAAGTTGAAGAAAAGCCGACACGTAAATTAAAAGCCGGTAAACGCTCTCAACGCGGCGGAAAGAGTGATCGAGTAAGGCGTTAGCGCTTTACTTAATTTATGATAAAAGAAACTTTATCCGCAAGAATCAGATTCGGCTTATAGACGACGGCATTTCCGGATCGGAAGTGTGAACACGATTATATCGGTTGCACGGTCGGTCGTCAGGCCGGGTCCTCGATAGATATCATATTGATCCGATATCTATCTTCGAAAAATTGCCGGGTCAGGTGACTTTCGCCTTTGCAATAAAGCGAGCAAAAAGAGTCGGGAAAAATTTGTGCAGCCAAACTCCGAAATTTTCCCGCGGTCCGGCAATGATGACTTCCAGTTTTTCGCCGGCAATCGCATTCAAAATTCGTCTTGCACATTCGTTCGGATCGATTCCGTTCGATATCACATGATCCATCTTGCCCTGTTTTTTTCCGTCGCCCTTCAAAGCGTTATTGGAAATTTGCGTTTTGACAAAACCGGGATAGACTAAGGTGACTTTGATTTTTGCATCGGTATTTTCCGCCCTCAATGCTTCATAAAAACCGGTCAACGCGGCTTTGGTAGCGGAATAGCCGGTTCTCAGCGGAACCCCGAATAGGCCGGCAACGCTTGAAATCGAAGAAATCCATCCGGTGCTTCGCTCTCGCATAAGCGGGAGCACCGCAAGAGTCAGCGCTATATTGCCGAAATAATTCACGTTCATAAGAGACTCGTAGGTCTTGACCGAAGTTTCGTGAGCGAGAGATCGCTGGCTGATTCCCCCGTTATTGATCAGGACGTCGATTCGACCGAACTTCTTGATTACTTTTGACGGAAACTTATTTAAAGAATTATAATTTTCTAAATCTAACGGAAGGATCAGGCAATTGGAATCAGTCAATTTATTTTCGGTTTTGACTCTTTTGAGTTCCTTCTCTCTTCGAGCCGAAAGGACGATCTTTGCTCCTTGAGAGGAAAGTTCCTGAACGATTGCCTCCCCGATACCGGACGACGCGCCGGTGATCCAGACGACCTTATCTTTATAGAAAGAATTCATTTCTACTCCTTTGAAACGAGTGCATAAGTCTTCTCTATCCGAGTTCGGAGAAAATAGAACTATTTGGAAGCTCCGGAAGGTTCTCGCAAAATAAGATTATCGTTCTCCGGATTTGCTTAATAGCCGAGCGACCAAGTCACCTGTGCCTTCGTCGGATGAAATTCCATAACCGTCTACGAGAATTCCTCGATGGGAAGATTTGGAGGATGAAATCGCATATACGATGGCCTCGTCCGCGGGGTCGGTGCTGCCCTCAAATCGATAGAATTTATCTACTTTGAAATTTTGAGGAGAGTTAAAGATTTCACTGTCTTTCCGATGCATATTCCATAAAAGATTAAAGTCTTCGGAGTAACCTTCCGTTTTCAAGCCCGCGATTGCGTCGGAGATAGTTTCATAAAAATGCATAGGATTTCCCTTTCGATAAAGACTCGTTTTCCGAAATGCATCGCATCGTTAGGAGACGGAATCTATGACATGAAGTATCGCAATTTTAGCAGAAATAATCCTAAGTTCAACCGAAAAGACCGGCTTTCTGAAGATTTATCGAAAATCGATTTCTTTTACTCTATGCAAAATTTCGTTTATACCTGAATGTTCACGGTCGCAGAACGTTCCTTAAACGGCTCCTCTTCCTTTTTGGCTCGTTAAGTAAACGTATTTTCGAGCACGCATCACGTCTCCCAGAGGACGATGTTCCATCAGCGCTTCCCATGGATCAAAAATGGATTCTTCCACTTTTGTTTGGAATAAAATCGCTTCTTGGTCGCCGAATTCTTGCCGAGGGATCGTAAGTCGAGCAACGGTTATATAAGGAGCTTCCGATTCGGCCCAATTCTTGGAGGCGTCTTCGATCGGGGTCGTCGCCTCATCCACGAAAAACTGGACTTGAAAAGAATAAACAAGCGGCTCTTTTGCTAGGCGCGTCTTCATATCAGTACCCCAATGATTCGAGGCGTCCTTAGACGGGACTTGATTTTCCGGCGGTAAAAGACGAACGCGTACCGCATACGGGCCCCACGAGATCGGAGCTGCACTATGGAATCGTTCCGTGGCGAATCCGCTAAACGGTTTATTAAACGTAGCTGCAGCGTTTCGAATCCTTGAAAATGCTCCTAAAAACCCGTAAGTCGTAAAAAGATATTTTAGAAGTGCGCCGCCGCCTTTTGCCACTGCCGTTACTAAACCGACAAATTCGTCGCTTTTCGGCGATGAGAATGTTTCCAGATTAATGAGCAGAAAGTCCTGGGCAGTTGTATTCCCATTTTCTAACGCTCCAGGAGAATTGAGGCCGAGTACTTTAATCGCAAAACCGCGAATATCGCCCTTTGAGTCGGGCTGGATTTTCATGCTTCCGCTAGAAAGACGAATCCAGGAATCGAAAATTCCAGGTTTCGCGAAGAGTCCTTGCTTTGCATGCTCCGGCAAATTCGGGAGAACTTCTAATTTCGCCTTCATCCCTAATAATTGGTTGCGGTGTAAAGTTCTGCCTTTCCCGAACAGTTTTGAATTTTCCTGTTGAATGGACTGGAACTGTTTAGAATATCCCGTAAATCGTGCTTCTTCATCCGCCGCGATATCCTCTTTCCAATTCGTACTTGCAGGTTTCATCGATTCTCTCCCGGACAACTTGCCATATAAGGACTTAAGTCGTAAGTCAACATAGAATGATTAATGTATGACGAAAACAAAATATTTCGATTTAAGGAGCCGAATATTTTTCGGCCATTTCGATTCGTTCCAGCGTCGTCGGGTGGGAGTGGTTATAAATCACTTCCAATCGGTTCGGATTTAACCGCGACTTATTATCCTTTGCTAATTTTTGTTCGGCGCCGATGAAAGCTTTCTTGTCGTTCGTGAGAATCAGCGCTTCCATATCCGCTTCCGCTTCCTGCGTTCTGCTAAACGTACTCCAAGCCGGTTTGGTAAGAGTGCCGATTAGGGATAATATCAAAAAAAGAAACGGCAATGTAGAAGGCGAATAAAACTCCTTTAGCGGGATTTTTCCTTCCTGCTTCACTCTCAAAAATATAAAACTGAGAATAAAGCAAAGTGCTAAGGTTTCTAAAGTGTTAATGCCGATATCCTTAATTTGATGATTGTGAATCCAATGTCCGATCTCATGCCCTAATACGCTGATTACTTCTTCTTCGGTATGATTCTTAATTAGAGTGTCATACAGAAAGATTTTACGGTTGGATCCCCAACCGGTAAAATAAGCGTTCGTGTGCCCGGAGTATTTGCTTTCATTTATTATATAAACTTCCGAAACTTCTATCTTTGCACGATCGCATAGCTGGACGATTTTATGCTTCAAGCTACCTTCTTCGATAGGATGATATTCGTAAAAAATGGGAGTGATTAAAATCGGAAATAAAACGGAGAATAACAACCCTAAAACGAGCGCACCTAACGGTATAAGATATTTCCAAATATCCTGAAACCTTCGTAAAATATATGCGGCACCTAAACCGATCAAAGTCATGATTACGATTCCGACCGCGAGTGATTTGCCCGTAAAGATAATCCAATCGGAAATCGTCATCGCCGAAAATCCGAATTCGTGTTCCAATACGTATCCGAAATAAAAGCTAAACGGCAATTCGATTAGGAATTTTGCAAAACTCAAAATCAGTAAAAATAACGCTACCGACAGATAGAATCGGTTATTAGTTTTTCTTAGTAGATAGTTTTCCAGTTTGATCGAGAGCGGCGTGAATACGATCAAGCCGGCTAATAGAAAGTCGAGCAAATCGGAAGCTAACGACGCAAAGAAACCTCTCCGTTCATATTCGATTCCGTTCCGAATATCCTCCTCCGTAAAATATTTTAAAATAGTTTCGTGCATTTCCGGCGAAACATCCCCCATGTAAGAAAGATATCTCAAGAGGATTGTGAATACCAATTGCACAAAATACAAAATTAATATAACATTTCGAATCGACATATTCCGGCCCTAGTTTCTTGACGCGAAGTAAGACTGTTAGATCGGATATTCGGGTCAACAAGAATTAAATTCGAATCTTAATTCGGACTTATCGTTCGTAAAAGCGAATTAGCAGAATTCGATTCTGTAAGGGAAGAGATCCGATTTTTCGCGTTTCATAATGAGGAACTCGTATGAAACGGAATCGAAAACCGAATCTCCGCCTAGAGAATTTCATCGACGAATGTTCTGTAATGAATCGCCTGCAAGTAAGGAGATCGGGTTCTTTCCTTGCCATTGGGTAGGCTCATGCCCGTAAATTACTTTTATTTTCGGAAATGCCTTCGAAAAAGAATTCAATTTTCGTAACGCGGCGACGCTCTCTTTTCGGTCTACAGTCGCTCCCGGAGGAATCGTTTTCTCGAAACCGGCTTTCAAGTGAGATGCGTCGAATGTGAAAAGCAAAGGTTCATTTTCGGCATTTAAGAGCACGGCTATTTCTCCCTTAGTATGTCCGAATGCCGGAATTATCCAAACCGATCCATCTCCGAATAAATCTAAAACCTTTCCTAAAATCGGCATTTCATAATAGTTTAGGTCCGGCAGAACGGAGCCTTCAAAATCGATCGATAGGGCCTTAGGAGCATATCCGTGAAAAATCGCGAACGGTTTACCTGCGTCTTCAGCCTCCTCCTTTGATACGAGAATTCGGATCGGTCCTCTTTTGCGCAAGGATTCCATTCCTCCTATATGGTCCCAATGCAAATGAGAGACGATTACGAAAATAATATCCGTATTCGGAATATTCATCTTTGTTAATCTACTGCCTATGTCCGATCCCTTTTCGGATTTACAAGGAATGTTATAGAAAGAACCTATCAGGCTAAAATCGCATTTACCTTCGTCGTTTACGGCAGGAACTCCTGAATCCATTAGGAATTTACCGAATTTCGGATGCTGGACTAGATAACTCAGCGAAGGAACCCATTGCTCTTTTTTCTCCGATGCCGGAGTGTTCGGGTCGTTCCCGTCGATCAGAATGGACGGCCCCGTTAAAACATATCCTGTATGGATTGCAGTCACATTGAGTTTAACCGGACGGGAAAAAACTTCCTTCCAATCGGAAAACCGAATACTTTTTTCTGCAAGCTTTTGCCAATCCCGAAAATCCTTACGTAGGGGAGGGCCTAGAAAACATCCTCCGACAATTAAGGCGCTAAAGAACAACGGAATTCCCGCGGTTATGCACCGTACATCTTTACTTAACATCGTTACCTCCGGGATCGTCTCCGAATCGGGAGTCGATCCATTGATTCGAAGAATAAGCGAACGCATTCAATTGTGCTGGAACTTTTGTTCCAGTTTCCGTTTTATTCTTGGAATAGAGGAAAGAATTACGTGGATTTTTCTGAAAAAGTTTTAAAAGCGATTCAGCTGAGTATTTTTTCGAGAATTAGAAAAGAGTCGTACGAGCCTTTGTTTCAACGGGGCAGGATCGTAAAATTTTCCGCCGGAGAAGTCATACACCAAGCATTTGAAGAGGCCACGTACGCCGGGCTGGTTCTTTCCGGTTTTTTTAGATTGTATCTTTCGTCTCCTTCCGGCAGGCAGGCGACCGTTCGCTATGCACGAACCGGAGAGGTGATGGGTTTAGTCGGGGCGCTTGCCAATCGAGGAACGATAAAGGAATCCGATGATACTTATGTGCAAGCGTTAAGCGACTCCGAAGTGTTCGCAATTTCGTTCCGCGATATTAAGGAATACGGAAAACGTTCTCCGGAACTCTCCTGGATATTTGCCGAAGAATGCGCTTCGAGGGTCTATTCCGTGCTTCGGGAACTTTACGGCGTTGCCTTTACAAGCGTTAGAGAACGATTGGCACGTCATCTACTCTTGACAGCGGTAAGCCAATCGGAACCTCCTTTTCTATCGGTGAGAATGTCGCAGCAAGACTTGGCCGATTCGATCGGCACGGTGCGGGAAGTCATAGTTCGGGAATTGCGTGCATTGAAAGCCGCAGGATTGGTTTCCTCTACGGGAAGTAAAATCGAGATTTTAAACGCGGAGGCATTATTGGGACTCTTCGAAGAAAACAATTAAGATTCCATTATGGGATTATCGCTAGACTCGGTGAATATTTCCGACAGATTGGATCGCATTATGGAAACTGGAAGGTTAAACCTAACGACGGATATATGATTATATACATCTTTCGGCTTAGTCACACTTATCCGAAAATCGATTGATTTTCTTCCTTTCTCCTTCGAAAATTAATCAATGTGCGATTCTTATAGCATCAATGCAGTAGCCGATCAAATCATTTCACAGTTTGAAATTAACGGTGAACCCGAGAGTATCGGTGAAAAATACAGATTGAATCGAAACGTTGAGCCCGGAGATATCGCTCCGGTTTTAATTTCAAAGGGAGAAGACCGTATTCTCAGGAATTATAAATGGGGAATTTGGAATAGTAAGAGTCAAAAATACGAAACGATCGCTCGAATTGAAAGTATTAAGACGTCTCCGCTTTGGAAGGACGCGATCAAAGATAAGGATTCCCGTTGCATTATTCCCGCGAGTTCTTTTTTCGAATGGAAAGTGATTTCCGAGGAAGAGAAGGTCAATGTTGAAATTTTTCATAAGTCCGACGAATTATTCGCCTTTGCGGGCTTACATGTGCATTACCATGAAAACGGTAAAATTATACCGGGATTCGCCATTATTACCGTTCCGGCGTCTTTGGAAATGACTCCGGTAGGGGATCACCAGCCTGGGACCATCGCGAAAGAAAATTTCGATGCCTGGCTGGAAGGTAGCGCTGATCCGATTCCGCTGATTCGAAGCGAGCGGGGAATAACCTTTGAAATAAAGAGTCGAATCGGCTCCGATTCCTGACTCTTAAGACTAATTATATTTTTATTATATATTCTCTTATGAAACCGCGTGAACTTTCCCGAGAGAATTTGGATCATTCGAGCTTGTCGTTTAATCAGGGAAGATAATTAATTTTTACCCGAAACAGTTTTAAAAGAAGCTAGATAAAGTAGAACAAAAATTGCAACTATGGAGGAAACGATAAAGACGATAGGCGCGCCGAATGCGTACCATAAGAGTCCTGCAAACGAGCTGGCAAGCAGAGCCGCGAGACTATTGAGTCCGGCGAATGTTCCGATTGCAGTGGCCGCGTCGTTAGAACTCGTAATATTCGTAATCAACGCCTTCGTGATTCCTTCCGTAGACGCGGCATAAATTCCGTAGATGAAAAATAATAGATAGAAGAATTCCTTCTTCTCCGCAAAGGCCATTCCAAAATAGACTATGCTGAACAAACCCAAGCCGAGCAGTAGAATCCGCTTTAATCCTATTTTATCCGATAGGATTCCGACCGGAAAGGATGCGATTGCGTAGATTAGATTATAGAAAATATAAACCCCAATCACTTCCAAATCGGTAAACCCTTTATTCTTAACCATCATCAGCAAAAAAACGTCGGAGCTATTCACTAAAGCGAAAACGAGCAACCCTATCGACAAACGTCTGTATGCGGCGGGACTCTCTTTCCAGTAATTCAAAAACGAGAAGAATCCCGTCGGCTTTACCGTCGGGGAAGAGGTAGCCTTCTTTTTCTCCTTTAGAAATCGGGAAGTAATCACGGCAAGAATACCCGGAATTACGGCCCAATAGAAAAGAGAGGAATAATCGTCCGGAAAAAAATGCAGATAGATAATAGCACAGACGGGACCTATTACGGCGCCAAGAGTATCCATCGAACGGTGAAATCCGAAAACGGTTCCTTTCGTTTCCGGTGTGGCTTCTTCGGATAATAAAGCGTCACGAGCGCCGGTTCGTAATCCCTTTCCGAATCGATCCAATGTTCTCGCGGAGAAGATCCATACCGGGACAGTCAATAACGCCATCATCGGTTTGGAAAGAGCGCTTAAAAAATATCCCCATTGTACGAAGGGGACCCTTCTGCCACTCGCGTCCGAAAGATTTCCGAAATATCCTTTGCTCAAACCCGCCGTTGCTTCCGCGAAACCTTCTAAGATTCCGATTAATAAAACGGAAAACCCGATGCTTTTTAAGTACAGAGGGAGTATAGGATATAGCATTTCGCTGGCAATATCCGTAAACAAACTGATGAACGAGAGAATCCAGATAGATTTTGTAATCGCTTTCATATCGATAATGTGATGTGCATCTTTATCCGCCGATTTTCCTGAATGGGAAACCGTTTGAATATAAGCTAAAAATTGTCAGAAGATTCAACTAAGAACGGATGCGTTTGAAGGGGAAGTCGTTTTTTGGGAGATCCATAACAATTCCAGTATCGTATCGACTGGATTGGGAGAATTCTCCGAAAGAAGAGCGAAAGGATAAATTGAGATCGGAATTGCCCGAGGTGCAGAAGAATGATTCTTGGTGCAGAGGTAGAGGAGGAAGAAATGTAAAAAGAGATGGTTAAGATTCTGCTGGGATGAAAAAAGTACACGGTTTTTGAGACGGAAAGGAAGCGATAGAATTCGATACAAAGTCGAAATAGCGGAAGGGCCAAGTAAAAGTAGTAGTACTAGAAACCCTAGAAATAAATACTCGAAAAGGTATGAAAGCCCTGGACATGCGGATCTCTTGATTTCAAAAAGAAGACCGTAAATTCCTTTTAATCTCGATTTGACAACAGATTAATGTAACGGGAATTCTCCGTCGATTCTTTCGGATCGCATAGAACGTAAATCTCGGGATTTTTAAGCATGAATGATATTTTTGAAGTTTTGCATTTAAGTATTTCGGTCGATTTACCCAAACAAATCGTTTATGATTTCCTATCCGAGCCTCGTAATTTCCCCGAATGGGCTTCCGGCTTATGTAAATCCATTTCTCCGGGAGAGGGTGACGAATGGTTGATCGAAGCGCCTGAGGGGAATTTGCGGGCAAGATTTACCGATAGAAATATTCACGGGGTGCTCGATCATTACGTGATTCTTGAATCGGGAAATGAAATATATATTCCTATGCGCTTGATTTCGAACGGTTCCGGTTGCGAACTTATTTTAACTTTGTTCCGTCTTGCCGATATGACATCGGAAAAATTTAAAGAAGACCGGGATTGGGTTTTGAAAGATCTCCATACTATGCGATCATTATTGGAGAAAAAATTTTCCAAGAGAAATTGATATGCTGCCTTTATCCGATCGGTATATACTAAATTTATTATACAATTCGTTCGGTTCGAACGGAAAGTAATCTGAAAGACCGTTTTTGCACGGCGCCTTCGACGCCGGTAGAATTTCGGATTTCGAACCGCCAGGGATATGCAGGGCGGCAGTCCCGAGCAAAGCTTCGGGAATATTTCTTTTGAGGTATTGATTTCTGCGAGGGATGAGTCGCTATGCGACGAACCCGAAATAGCCCGGCCCGAACGAAAGAGAGGGGGCGGCCATATTTACCCTCGAAAGTATTCGAAGACATGATTCGAAAGAGGCGCAGGTGTGTCGGAATTCCGGCTTTTTGGTTGATTGTTTCGTGTCATAACGCGGGACCTAAGAAAGTTGTGTGCAAGACTTTAGGGATTTCGTCATATATCTTGAAACTAAAGAAATTTATTGTTTCTATATATATAAATACGGAAAGTTAGATTATGAATCAGAGGGAATCCCGCAAACTACGTTGGAAAATTACGATAGGAATGGAAGTGTTAACTTCCATTTTAGCAGTTCCTCTAGCAGTCTTGTTTATTATTGCCGCGGGTGGTTACGACTTTCATAAATCCTTAGCGTTGATCATCAGCTCCTGCATTTCGCTCGTGACCTCTTTCGTCGTGCCTGCCATTCGGTTTTTCTATCTCGGTAGAATTCTCAGAGTCCTTGAACCCGAAGAATGGAGTAAATTAAACGCGGCCGGTAAATCACGGACGAAAGCGAGAATCCTCAACTTTCCTCTTTTGAATACTTTTTTTTACGTAATTCAGTGGAGTTACGGAATAACCTCGGCTTGGCGGATTATGCATCTTTCCTTTCAGCCGACTTTTCTCGAATCTTTACCGTTTGCCTTTCTTCCGGCAATCATCTATCCGATTTTAGGGGTATCCCATTTCTTTTTGACCGAATCGATTCTTTCGTCGGTTCTTGAATCCGATATGTTAAGCGGCATACAAACGCAAGCTTCTTCAGTCAGGAAAGTTTCGATTTTCTCCCGTATATTCGCTACGATTGCGTCAATTTCCCTATTACCGGTAGTCATCTTCGGTTATTTGCTTTTCGAGGAAACCAAAGGTTGGGTTAAACTTGGAGATGTGACTACTCCGCTCGCGCTTACAGTGTTCTTTATGTTGATCACGGTTGCGGTCGCCTCCTATTTACTCGCAGCTAGCATTCGGAAGAATTCCGGAAATATGGTAAAAGCATTCGACGAAATGTCGAAGGGAGATTTGACGATAGAATTGCCGATGCTCTCTACGGACGAATTGGGCAATAGTAGTAAATCGTTAAACGATTTCGTTAAACGACTTAGAATTATCGTGAAGAGTGTGATTCGAGAAGCCGAAAAACTTTCGGGCAGTTCCAAAATTTTGGAAGAGAATACGAAAGAACTATCTAGAAAGATGCAGGAGCAGGCCGCGGCTACGGAGCAAATGAGCGCCGGAGTGGAGGAGATTGCGGCATCGGTAAGTTCGACAGCCTCCCGTGCCGACGGGCAGGCGGCAATCACGCAAAAAGCGACCGATTCCTTGGCGGAATTGGACGGTCGGATTCGACAAGTTCACCTGGCGCTTTCGGAAACTAAGAGCGATGCGGATAAGATGAAGTTCGAGACGGCAAAAGGCGAAGAGGCGCTGCTCGGAACCAAAAAGGCTATGGCAGACATTGAAGAGAGTACTTCTAAAATGGGAGCCACAGTAAATGTCATTCACGAGATTACCGATCGAATCGGGTTACTCTCCTTAAATGCCGCAATCGAGGCCGCAAGGGCAGGCGAGGCCGGAAAGGGATTTGCAGTGGTCGCTCAAGAAATTTCTAAACTAGGGGAACAGACCCAAGAGAATGCGAAGAGAATTCGGGCTGCAATTCAAGAAGCTTTAACCGCGACGAAAAGCGGCCGGGAAGTGATCGAATCGACTCAGACAATCTTTCAAAAGATAGGACAAACAGTAGGGATCACGCTAGATCGAATATCCGAAGTCGCCGATTTGTCGGATTCCCAACTTTCCGCGAGCGGCAATGTTCGATCCGCATTTACGGATTTATCTCGATCGGCGGACGAAATTAGAAATCATACGCAAGAACAGTCTCAGACGTCGGCGGAATTTTCCAAAACCATCGTATCGATATCCGAAACGACCGAACTGTTAAATAGAGTGGTGAGCGACATAGACAACCTTGCGGAAAAACTCGCTCATCAGGCTGCAAGTTTGAAAGGCGACGTCGAGTTTTTTAAAACCTGATCCTTATCGATTCTTAAATCAAAGGAGAGTTGCCGTTGCCTAAAAACTCACCGAGAATTTACTCGAGTGAGACTTTGGACTCGCCAGTCAAAGGCTACTTTGCCGATTTAGCAAGAGCTGCCAGAAAATCGTCGGAAGATATGATTTCGGCTTGTCTGGGAAATACTTTTTCCATCAATACTTGGTGCGTCTCCGGATCTTTATCCGCACAGAGGTCTTTGAGTATTATACTCTTATAATCCGCGTCCGATGCATGACGTAACGTGGAGAGAACGACTCCGCTCGTCGCGACCCCGAACATAACTATCGTATTGATTTCTTTTGCTCGCAAGATCATATCCAAGTCCGTACCTAGGAACGCGCCGACTCTGTGTTTCGTAATTATGATGTCTTCGGGCTTCGGTGAAACGGAGGAATGAATTGCCAACAATTTCGGATCCTGACCTAATCCACCGGACTTTTTGATGGAGCTAAACATCAGGTTATTCGGGCTAATTTCTGGAAATCCGGGGCGAAAGCCGACAACGATATAAATTACCGGGAGTCCGATTTTTCTCGCTTCCGAAAGCACCTTGTCGGCCTTTACTAGAACTCCTTCGGAGGTCTTCATATATCCACCGTTGATAATTGCATTTTGATAATCCATGATTAACACCGCTGTTTTTCGAATATCAAACGTCGGTTTTGTATCTGCAAAGATTAAAGTTGGAAATGAAATAAGAAACAGCATAGCCGGTAAGATTCGATTCATAAACGAAGATTAGCAGCTTGCCCGTTTTTCGTCACTCTTTTTGAATTCTTAATCGTATAAGATTCGGATGGATCGATTCATTTTTTTGCGGCGCATCGCCGACCGGTATAGCATTCCAAGGGTCTGAAGTGTGCAAATATCCGGTCTTATTTCCGGATGAGCAATTACTCGTATGAAAAGAATTTTTCATACAGACCCTGAAGTTCTCTTTCGGGTAATTGCCGAATTCGCTCGAAGGACGGCTCATTTTTAACCGAAATAGCGAGTCTTCCGCGCAGGAGTTTATTTCGATCTTATTGGGATATGATTGCCGTGTTCGGAAAAAAAGAATATTAACCCGGATTCTACCGCCGATCTTGTACGAATTCAGAACGTCGGTTTATGCAGTGATTCTGATCGGCTTCAAACAGGCACAAGGACTACTAATAAATATACCCAATTTGTGGCCCGGAAAATGAATGAAATGGTCTTGATTGAACTATCAATGCGATTTCTTAAAAAGAACTATCGAAGTTACTTTCTAAAATTTCTCCAAAACATTCCGAATCATAGAAAGATTCATTAGAATACACGAATGGACGATCCTGCGTTTCGGGGGAATGCAACAATTCGGATTGTTTGGTATCGGAAAGGATTACTTCGGATTCTCTTTTCGTGTTCACGCCTTGCCTTCTTTATCTATGATAGCGAATTTTTAGACGATTTATTCTACACCGATATCAAATATTCCGTTTCATTAATTTGTATTTTATAATAAAAATTTTATGCGAATGGTGAATCCTCGCCGTTTGTTATATCTGCCTTTAGTCCGAAGGTAGTAATGATTAAGGGTTGGTCTTTGGAAACCCTTCCTGGGCGGGGGCCGGTCGGTGGTACCCGCGAAGGCTTGCGGTTTCGCGAATATCATTTCTTTTTGTTTGCAAGCATTTTTGAATGGATTTTCTGTGGGAGCTCACACATAGGAATTTACAGGATTTTCATTGACATTTCGTCCATTGCGTGTTATTAAATCGGATCTTGTAAAACCGCCTCCATCCCCCACCCAGGAAGGGTGGGCGATGGAAAAAAATCTAATCAGATTTCAATCCTTTATGTAATAACCGAACCATCTCTCGGATTGTTGCTTTGATTTCCGGCTCGGGAACCTTGTAGACGATTTGCCCCATGAAGCCTAAAGCAAACGTAAGCGAGGAAACTCCGAATGCGACAGACTTTAGATCCACTTTAGAATCGATTTCGCCGGCTTTTTTAAATTTTTCTAATTCTCGAACCATTTCCGGGATTGCTTTTTCATAGATTTTCGTTTGTATAATTTTGCTTACGTTGGCATCTAAGATGATTCTGCTCACCGCAACTTTCATGAAATCGGAATAGTTTCTAAATTCGGAACATCGCTCCAAAATAGAGTCGAGCAAAGCTTCTTCCAGATGAGTATAATCCTTAGCTGTGGGAGATTTCTTGAGAAGAGCATCTCCATTTTCGTCCAGCTCTTCCGCTCTGGTGAGAATTGCTTCCAACAGACCCTGCTTTCCGCCGAAGTATCTCATTATGAGGGCTTCATTCGCGCCTGCTAAGCTAGCGATATCTTTAGTTGTAGCTGCGTCGTATCCTTTTTGCGCAAAAACCTGAATCGCGGCTTTCATTAAAGCTTTCTCTGTTCCGATACGGTCCCTTTTCTTAGGGGACGATTTTGTCGCGGACAAAGTTGAGGATTTCCGAACCTCTTTTTTGATCTTCTTTTTTACAGGTTTTGTCATTTAACCGTCCACAGGAAATGTATACCGACCGTTGCCTAATCAGCCAAGCGGATTTTTCATTTTGTTAAACTTTTCGCGCTTGCTCGGCATTCCGGTCCTTCGGAAGAATGTAAAATGTAAGTAAGTAATTACATAGTAGATAATGAGCGCGCTTGAATTTCAAACAAAATCTTCTCAACTTTCAAAGGAAAATAAACCGTCTCAACAGAACCTCGAAAACGATCCTTTTTGGGGATTCTGGATCAGGAAAGGGGACTCAATGTATATAGCTCTTCTCTTATTGCTCGGGTTAGGTCTCTTATTGCCGGGTTTAGGCAGTTATCAAATTCTTACGCAAGGCGACGAAGAAATGCATATTGCGACGATTCGTGAAAGTCTTCAAAGTTCCTCGTTTCTATTTCCGAAATTTGAAGGAGTGATGAATCTTTACAAACCTCCTGCGCTCTTTTGGTCCGGAATCGCCGCGGATTCTATTTTTGGGACCAGCGTTTTTGCGGAAAGATTCCCATCCTTCCTTCTTTTTTTATCTGCGGCACTTTGCATATACTATGGTTTGCGAGTCGTAGGTTCTCATCCTTTCTTCGCTTTTGCATTTTCAGCATCCTTCTTATTCACTTTGGGAACGTTTAAATTTTCCCGGCTAGTTATGATGGAGGCGTTTCTTGTCTTTTTCGTGGCGGCCGTGTCCGTTTTAGTTCTTAAGTATCGGGTTTCACACAAACGACGATGGCTGGTTGCAGCCGGAATTCTTTCCGGTTTGGCCTTCTTGGTGAAAGGCCCGCTATTCCAGGTCTATGCCGGAATCGTATTAGTATCGTTTTCAAGCGTAAGCGTCTTTATCGTTAACTCGGCCGGAAAGTGGACCGGGTTCAAAAGAATCGGGAAGGAAATTCAAGATAACGTAATATTTCACCTTTCGGCTCTCGTCGTTCCTGCATTATGGATTATCAGCTTATTATCGTTTTCCGAAGCGGGACGAGAGTTTCTGGCTTTCTTTTTTCTAACGGAAAATTTGGGAAAATTTTCCAGTGCAACTACGAATCAAGGGGAGTGGATTCTTCCCGCAGGCTGGCTGCTTTATAGCCTGCCTTTTTCATTCTTACTTCTTTTTGCAAATATATATGCGATTACTAATAAAGCGAAAAATTACGGGCAAGTTTTAGGAAAGACGTTCGTATGGGCATCCATTGCGATTCTTATGATTCATCTTACCCCGAATCGTAAGGATTTCTATTATGCTCTTCCGATATTACCTCTTGCATTTCTCGGAGCCGGAGTTTTCTTTTCTCGAACTGATTTGGAAATCTTGAAAAAACCTCTATCCTATAATATGGGTTTTTTAATCGGTTTTGGAGCCTTTCTCACGGTCGGACAAGTTTGCTACGAATGGATTGTTGGAGCTGCTACAGTTCTCGATATATTATCCGCAATTCTTGCCGTCTCAGCGTTCATTGCGTTCATTCTTACGCCTAAATTAGTAAATAATATTAGTATATACGCGATTAGTAATATAGTTATCGCAGGCATCTTAATGGCCTACGTTCAATTTTCTTTAATCCCCGGCTTAAGCTTGTCGGATTTTCCCGATTCGGGACCAATTTTAGAAGCAAAGAAAGTTTGCGTAATTGCGGAGAATCCCTGGACGGCACTTTCGTATAAGAATGCCTTAGTCGGCTCGGATGTGGCCCATTCGGTTCCGGGCTCGGAACGGAATTGTATCGATGGCGATCGGGCGGTCATCGACTATATTACGCATTGGAAACCTAGAGCAGACTATAAACTCGTTCAATCCTGGCCGATCCGAAAAAGGGAGCTCACATTGTCCGAATTTCTCGAAAGCGGCCACGGCCAAGAATTAATCTTCTATTATGAACCTACTCACATATTAAAAAATTCGGAGGCAAGATGACTTCTCCCTGGCTTGTAAAAGTCTTCCGCTATCTTCCCATTCTACTGCTTGGAATTGCCATAGGGGGATTCGTAGCGGTAAAATACGCAAAACTGCCGGGTTCTATCAGCAAAGGCGATTGGGAAGGCAAGGAGATCTGTATCGAATATTGCGATTCCCTAACTCGATGTACGAAAGAATCCTTACCGCAAGCTTCGGAAGATCAATTATATAAGATGGAGAATTCTTGTTTGAGAGGTTGCAGAAAACATTTCGATAAAATGCAGGTCTGCTTGATTCCGGAGAAGATGTCTTCCTGCACCCATTTAACGTCCTGTTTATTTCAGGAAATTAAGAAGTACTATTAGAAAATAACTTTTTGGTATTGGAAACCGATTCTGGAGGATTATCCCTTCCAGAATCGGTTTACTTTTTTAACGTAATCCTTGGTTTCTTTAAAGGGGGGAATTCCCTTATGCTTTTCCACAGCGCCGGGCCCGGCGTTATAAGCTGCGATAGCTAGATCCGTATCGCCGAATCTTTTTACTAGATCCCCTAAAAATTTTGTTCCTCCCGATATGTTCTCGGCAGGATCGAAAGGATCCTCGACTCCCAACATTTCCGCCGTTCCGGGCATTAATTGCATTAATCCGATCGCTCCTTTCCGCGAGATAGCATTCGGTTTAAAATCCGATTCCGCTTTAATCACTGATTTTACTAAATTCGGATCCAGTCCGTTTCGGGCCGACTCTTGCTGAATGAAGCCGGAAAGGCCTAGAGTATCCAAATCTCCTCTAACGTTTCGAGTGTTCTCGATGGCGGATAACTTTGAATTTAGAATTTCGGAAAAGGATTCTTGGGTATTGGCTGTAGGAACTACGTCAGCCCGGTTTTCGTCCGTCTTGTGGACAAATTTATCCGGAATTCCTCGAATTTCTTCCATCCGGCTTAGTATACTTTGAAAGGCAGGTAGATCAGTCAGCTTCATCAGTCCTCGGGTCGAATTATAGTCCGTTCGGTATAAAATGACTTATTATGTCTCTCGGCTATTTTTAGGGGCTTCTGAAGCGTTTTTTAGGTCTTTTCACAGTTTGAGAAAAGGGTTGGTTGAAAAAAGATAAGGATATTGAAGGATAGGCCGGTGATTGAAATAGAGATAGTCACTACTCCTCGGCTTACCGCCTTCCCGGTATTCTTGGCATTCAGCCGGGGATATTTCGAAGAAGAAGGTGTAAAAGTTCGTGTACGCGTCCTGAAGAGTTACGAAGCGGTTTTTGCTCATTTGAGAGAAGGAAGAGCCGAAGCAGGAGAGGTTCCGTTTACCGCTTGGCTTGACCAACAATTGCGTCGGACTTCCCCGAATTGGACCATATACCGGGGTATTATTCTATCCTGCTTAGTTCAGGGATTTTATTCAGCCTCATATATGGAAGCGGAGGCGATACGTGACTCTTATCACAGTTTTTTACCGATCCTTCACCCGTTGTCCCTAGATCGATTCGTGGCGGAGGAATTTTTCCGATCGGAAAACTATCATAGAAGAAAGCCGGTGCCTTATTTGGTTACTCGCCCGACCCTATTAGTGCACGAATTTATAAGAGCGGAATGCTTAGGGGTTGCGGCATCATTGCAGGAGTATCCTTTTTTCGGCGAAAAGGGTTACTGTCTCACCGTGGACAATGAGATTCCGCCGTACTATCTTCCGACGAACATGCTAGCGTTTACGGGAAGATTTGCGTCTAAATTTCCCGACGAGGCGAATCGGGTTTCGAGGGCTTTGAAAAAGGCTATGGAAGATCTTGCCAATCATATAGCTTACGAAGGCGATTCGTACGTGGCCGATTGGGTAGGTCCATGTCCTTGGAAACCGGTGGATTTGGACGGATTTTACAGACGTCCTGTTTCGGAATTGGGACGGATCCTTTCTAGCATGCCTTCGTTAGACGACGTCCGATTTGTCGTGGAAATATATAGAAAGACATATCCGGGAGACGGTCAAACCGCTCAATTATTGGATATGGCTGCACAGCGGGTAGCGGATAATCCCTTCCCGAAATTTCCCGGCGCGCTGGATTTCAAAAAAACGAAATTACATACGGAATATTATTCAACCCTACATCCGAATCGCAGCCTGAACAAGAAAGAACTCACGAAATCTCCCCTGCGAAACTTAGTCACGGACATGAAAGAACTTGCGTTGGGTTTATTTTCGGGTCGGCGGGAGATGTCTTTAGATCAGCAGATCCCGACAAGTCCTTATCTTTTTATTCGTTCGACGATCAATAGTATATTAGATTATCTAAATCAAGAAATACGTGATTTAGAAGAAAAGAACAAACGCCTCATGGAGGATAATTATCTCTTAGAGACCCGCCTTGATATAAGCGATTTAAAGAGACAAACTACCGAAGAACGCTATCGCTATATGTTCGAATTCGCGACGGACGCGATGATAATCGTTAACGCGGATACAAGAATGATAGTGGACGCTAACCGCCGTTTTCGGGAGGTTTCCGGATACCAAGGTTCCGAAATCAAAAATATCAGACTAGCGAGAATTCTACCGGACATTCTGGACCAAAACGAACTGAAAGCGCCTGGGGGAAAAGATCAGAATATGGCATTTCTTCCCGAGGCGACTTTGATTTTAAAGGACGGGACTCGGTTTTCGGTAGGCTTAAGCGTAACCGGATTTAGCGCCGAAACAAAGAGATTTTATCAAATCCAAGTCAGTGATAACGCGCTCGTTTTGGAATCGGAGAGAATCAAACACGAATTTATTTCCAATATCTCCCACGAACTAAGATCCCCGATGACGAACATTCAAGGGTACTTCGATTTACTTTTGTCGGATCCAGTCCTAACGTTAAACGAAGAGCAAAAGGAAATGGCCGACGTAATTCGTAAGAACGTACGGAGACTGAATTTCCTGATTGAAAATCTGCTTCAGTTGGAAAAGAAGGATTCCCAGTCATCCGAGGAAATGGAGGAAATTTTCGACCCTGCGGTGGTTATCGAGGAAGTCTTGTACATTAATTCTCCGCCGGCAGTCGAGAAAGGTTTGGAAGTCGTATCCAATCTTGCCAAAGGATTGCGGATAAAGGGGGTTCGATTCGAGTTTTCTCAAATCGTCACCAACTTGTTTGTGAATGCAATCAAATATACGGAAAGGGGAACTGTTGACGTTACCTTAAAGAAGATTTCCCCTTCCAAATTAGAACTTAGCGTTATCGACATGGGCATCGGAATCGATCCGAAATATAAGGAAATGATTTTTGAACGATTTTTTCGCGTGCCGGATCAGCGGAATCGTACCGTTGGAGGAACCGGCCTCGGGTTATCGATTAGCCGTACTCTCGTGAATAAAATCGGCGGGGAAGTCTTCGTAGAGCCCAACCCAAAAGGTGGAAGTATTTTTAGGGTCGTTTTACCCTTATTTACCGCATGAAGCATCGATTTTTCTTTTATTCGATTTTTGTGATTCTACTTTTATCGGTGTTACTGATTGCCTTTTGGTCTCCTGCCGATAACGAAAGGAAGTCGGAGCTCCTTCAAGGCGGGCTCTCCCAAGATACCGTTTCCAGAAAGGAAAGTTCTCTTTTTGATAGCTCATCCGGGTTTGTGGATTTCTCCGGCTCTACGGAAGAAAAAGTCTCGGATCCGAACGAACCGAAGATCCCGGAAGAAAAAAAATCTTACTTGGATAAGTTGAGCGATGAAGACAGAGCAAAGCTTTATGAGCAGATGTACGAAAGGTTCAAACCGCTTGCGGATCGGTTCCCGAACAATCGATTGATTCCCCGTAAAATCTCTTCGGAAGAAGCCGTCAAACGCAAAGAAGAAGAGGATAATTACTATCGCATCCAGAGCGACCTTCTAGATAGAAAGGAGGTTTCCAAAGAGGATATGAATTTCTTTTTGGATACAAAATTGAAAAGATCGGACGATATGCTGGAAATTCTTAAGTATAGCATGGAGAACTTTGAAAAATCTTCCGCCTCCGATCGATCAACAAACAGCGAATACGGAAAAATAGTCAAAGAGAGAATCGAGAATATCGAAAAGAGCAGGGGGGAAGTTCTTGCATCAAAAAAAAGTAATGAAAATTAACGGGTTCGTTTAACGCCTATGTTTCCCTTTTTTCTTTTTCGCGATAAGTTTCTTTTTCCCTGCGGCCTTTTTTGTGATCGGTAAATTCATATCCGCAAGAAGAGCGGTGAGCGAAAATAACGGTTCTAGTCCTAGGAGTTCCAACAAAGGCAGAATTTTCGTAAAGCCGACCTGCTTAAGCAAAATCAGGGCGTTCTTCGTTCCGAATCCCTTTAGGAGTCGGGGGATTTCGGCGACACCCCTTTTTTGCATCCATTCGGCGCATTCCTGCGGAGTCAGAGCATTCGCTAACGGGATAAAGTCTTTGACCGGAAGGGACTTCGCTAATTCCAAAAACGATTCCAGGCCGACAGCATTCAAATATTCTAAAGATCGAAGAGATCCCAATCCTTGTAAAATTTCAACGATTGCCTTATGTCCTAACGCTTGATTAATCTCTCGGACATCTTCCGCCGGTAGGGCCTGAGCTAAAATCGTCAAGTCCGGCAATCCCAAATGTTTTACGAAAAAAACAAGGTCTGCCGGATCCGATTCCCGAATCAGCGGAACTAAAATCGTTTCCGGTATAGACTGGATGAGCGAGACTATTTCCTTTTCACCCAGATGCTGACTTAGATAAAGTAGCTTTTTGTGGTCCACTTTTTCCGAGATGGAAAATAGGGCTTCATATCCTAAATTTCGAAATAGCTGAAACGATTTCTGCGGACCGAGTTTGTCCAGATATTCTAGAGCATTTTGAATTGTGGATATGACTTTTTTCAACCTAGTATATCCTTCAATATTTCTAAAATCAGGGGCGAAAGATTCCTTTTTTTATTTACTTCCCTAAGATTATGGGCAGCGTCCTCGGCAACCTTACCGATCCAAAGTTCCAGCTCCGTAGCGGAAAGGCCAAGGAATTCCCTGATCGTTTCCTTTCGGTAATGATTCAGCAAGGTGTCGCGCGCTGTTGCGTACAAATTCTCTATTGCGGATTGAACTTTCAAATCGGAAGCAACGGCGCGTCTAAGGCGGTCCACTCGAGGTCCGATTTGTCCGCCGTCAACTCTCCCCATTTCGGCAAATCCGGTTTTAAAAAGAAGTCGCAGTGTGTTTCGAAGCGCCGATTGGATTTCCGTTGCCCCGGAACCGATCGAGACAAAATCCGCGATACGTTCCGTAAAAGCGGGTAATAAGGATGATAAGAATTGAGAAACTTGCTTTTCCAAACCGGCAGCTTGAAAGACGCCGTGCAACGGGTTGATTTTTTTATGGAACTCGGTTAAGACTTTCTCTAATCCCTGGGAAAGGATATCCTGAATTTCAGGTTGGTTTAGTATTCCTAAAATCAGATTCTTGGACGGCGCAGCCTGAGTGCCGGCAATCAACTCTACTAAGGCTTCTCTAGTTTCTTCGGATAAAAATTCATCGAATGAACTGTGCGGGAACGCTTTTTCGATGGGGAATTCTTCCGACAAAACTTGGATCTTTTCTTCGGGTAGTCGAATCAGACCGACTAAGGATGGAGAAAGACGGATGTTTTCGGGTAAGAGTTCTTCCAAACTTGAATCGAATAAAAAATGTAAGCTCCTGCGGAAAGACTCTTCGAGTCGCCCGGGTTGCGTAAGCCAGACGGTAACTCTGGACTTTCGCGATCGAAAAAAACCGATTCGAAACGCCAAACGATTCTCCTTATGCGGTTTGCAAACTGGACCAAGCCGCTTCCAATTTTGGTAAATGAGAAGTTAGCTGGTTTTTATGATATAGGACTAAATTTTTCTTTCTTAAATTATGCGTATCTTTCGGCGCTTGAAATAATTTTTCATCGAAAACGATATCTTCGCCGTCCAGTTTTAAATACCCTTTCTCTTTGACCTTTCCTAAGAAGGAATCGAAAGCGCTCGCTAAATTCTCGCCTGAAAATTTTTGCGAAATATAAATTTCGGGATGCTTGGAACGGATCGTTTCCGCGAGAGTCTTTAGCGCGCTGAATAATTTGGTTTTACTTTCTCTCGCTTTTCCTTCGCATTTTAGAAGAATGTAGGAGGCTAAATTCCCGGCCGTAACCGTATAACCGTTTCCTAATCTTTCCTTTACGATGCCCGCCACTTCATCCGCGCTGGCTTCTTCTGGAATCGGGAAGGGTTGTCCGTAACCGATATGAAGTTCGGCCTTTTTTGAAGAGAAATAATCGTAAGTGAACGTGAACGAATTAAAATGTAATCCTTTGAACTTGGAGCGAAGGAAATAAACCCCTTTCTTGATTTGATTCATATAACCGTCGTGGTTAAATGTACCTTCGGGGAATAGGAACAAGGTTCTTCCTTGGGCGATTTTTTCGGAGAGGTAGCTCCATTCCTGCTCTACCATATCCCGGAGTTCCCCTTTTTTCAGAAGTTCCCTTGTATTATCCCGAAACGGTCTCTTTATAGGAACACAGCCTATATAATCCATGAATTTTGGAATGATCATAGACTTGTCGATCAAGCCTAAGATAAATTTCAAGATCCCTTTAGGTCTGAGTTCGTTCACTAAGAATCCCTTCCCAAGCATATCTTCACGAGCAGGAATTGCGAATTTAATCTTCGGAAATACGTGCCGATAGACCGCCGCCAGCGCAGGGACATCGGCTTCCGAAACGTGATTTGCCATAAGGACGGAAGGATAGGGCGCATCTAATTTTCCGTCCGACCTTCCGTTCGGGAAATGCTCTTCAAAAGAATCAAACGCAAAGCCTCGTGCTTTATAAACGAGATCGATCATCCAGCTGTACGTTTTCGTTGTCCGAACAGGTTCAACTTGATCGGTCGGTATGCTCATTTGGGACGTAGAGTTCATTAAATTTTTCCTTTTTATTCCACGATATACTTCGGTACGGATTCGCTTATCCTAGTCGTAGTTTCATAATTAATCGTATTTGTCCAATTGGCATGATCGTCGGCAGTGACCTCTTCCTGGCCGTCCTTTCCGATGATCGTGACCGTGTCTCCGATTTCAACGTTATGGATATGGGTCACATCGAGCATGGTCATATTCATGCAAATTCGTCCTAGAATTTTTGCACGTTTGCCTCGTACTAGCATAACTCCGTTATTGGAAAGTTTTCGATCCAACCCTTCGTAATATCCGACCGGAACGACTGCGACTTTCGTAGGAGTGCTGGTTTGGTAGGTTGATCCGTAGCCTACGAAACTATCCGACGGCAGATCTTGCAAGTGCACAATTCTTGCTTTCCAGCGAAGAACGGGGTTTAGGCGAAATTCGTTTCTTCCGTTTAAATGAAGAGAAAGTCTCGTTTGAAGACTGGGCCAAAGCCCGTAGAGAGATATTCCGATTCGGACTAAATCGTAGTGAGCTTCGGGAAAGAGCATGGTGGAAGCCGACGCGCATGCATGTCGGATAACGTTTGTATATCCGAATGTTTCCAGCGTCTGAATCGCTTCCGCAAATTTTTGTATCTGCAGCTTAGAGTATTTTTGTTCGATGACGTCTTCTGTGCTGGCAAAATGAGTCGAAATTCCTTCCAAAGGTAAAATTTCCCGTTTAAAATCGGATAAGATTGACTCTAATTCCTTTCCGAAAGAGCCGAGTCGTCCCATTCCGGTATCCACCTTCAAATGAATTTGCGGTCGCGGTCGGCAGCTGGCAAGAATCTTGGCATCTTCCGTTCTTGAAACGATAACCCAGAAATTAGAATCCGAAATTTCCTTAACTCGTTCCTGGATAGCCGGTGTAGCTCCCATAATGAGAATCCGAACGTTCGGGAATTTGCTTCGAAGATAATTAGCTTCCTCGAGAGAATTGACCGCAAGCAGATCCGCTCCGCCGTTTAAAGATAATTCCGCCATTTGCAGAAAGCCATGACCGTATGCGTTGGACTTGATCACTGCGCTTAAAAGGGTCTTGGGACTGAGAAGGGAACGAAAGCTTCTGAGGTTCAGCGTCACTGCCTCTTGTGAAAGTTCGATCCAGGTTCTGTCTTTCAAGGGTCGTCTCGGTTCCTTTCCGTTTCTCCTAGTATTGTTTTCTCCCGGTTTCTTCCCAATAGTTTTTTCCGGATCGATCGCGGAAAAAAAAGGGTTTCCCGACGGAAGAAAACTCCGCAAGCTGCCCGAGAAAACTCCTCACAAACAACCCAGGAAGTACCGGATGAAGCAATATAAAGTCGTGCAAACCTTCCCCGTTCCCCTCCAGGATCTTCTCAAAGCAAGGGAAGATCGTTACAAATACCTGGAACAGTTTCCGGAATTAAAAAATGTAGAGCTTTTGGAGGAAAGAAAAGAGGGAAATCAGGTATTTCAAAAGAGAAAAGTAAAATTGGCGGATTCTCTTCCTAAAGTTCTGGCTGCACTGCTTTCCGATCCTTCGCTTTTGGAAAATTCCGTCTTCGACCTCAGCACAAACACGCACGAGTTTACGATAGCTCCCCCCGGGAATGATTCGATTGTAACAATCAAGGGAGTTTCCGTTTATCGGGAATTGAGCCCGAATGAATCGGAGCGGAGTTACGACGTGCAAGTCTCTTCAGGAGTTTTCTTGATGGGAACCGTAATCGAAACGGTTATCGAGGAGATTCACAGGCATTCATTGGATAAGGATAAGAATTCAATCTCCGAATTTTTAAAAAAATACCAGGTCGAGTAATTTCCGTCCACCGGGGAATCGAGCAGCTTCTTGTCGCCGGCTGCTCGAGATTCTATTCCTTAAGTACTTCGAATTCATTCTTTTGTCGATTCTCCGCTATTTGGAGAAGTTCCCCAATGCTTTAGCGCTTCAAGGAGCTCCATCGTGGGATTTCCTTCTCCTAGATAAATCAACTCTTCTCCGAGGTTCCATGCTCCCCAAACCGGTTTTCTTTCCTGAAGGGTAGTCAATTTGTCTGCGAAGCGATCGTCAGATAAAAGTTGTTCATAGTCGGGACTCTCCGAGCCTATCTCGAGGAATTCCCAACCGAACTTTTCGAGCGTCTGTAGAGACGCTGAGGCTTCCTCGCAGCCGAGGCAGTCGGGAACCTCGACGAGAAACAACACTCCTTTTTTATCCGATTTTTCGGCGTGAGAAAAGGCGATGGCTCGAGTTTGAATTCGTTTATTGAGAGTCGGGACGAAAAAAAAAGCGCTATTTGTAAACCAAACAATACTTAAAATAAAGCAAAAGAGCCCGAAAAGAATCAAAAGAGCCCGTTTTCTGAAAATAAAATTTATCATTCGGGTTGGCGCCGCTTCCGATTTTGCGAATTCGCTTTTTGATCTTTCCATAGAATTGTAATATAATTTGTTCGGCGTTTTTTCCGATTCTAAGAAAAAGAAGTTTGGAAAAAATAAATATAAATTTACGTAGAGAGTTGACAAAAAAACATAGTCATACGCATGCTCGGTTTCTAAACCAAAAACCAAGTTTCGGAGGTGTCAGGCAGTAGATGAACGCATTGGGTAAGCACGTAATTGCAGAATTTTATGAGTGTGATTACGAGACCATCAACAATCACGAATTGGTAGAAGATATCATGTTGAAGGCCGCCGACCTTTCCGGCGCCACTACGGTTAAATCTGTGTTTCATAGGTTTAGTCCCTTTGGCGTAAGCGGTGTGGTCGTCGTAAGCGAATCCCACTTCGCGATCCATACCTGGCCCGAATACGGTTACTGCGCAATCGACGTCTTCACATGTGGAGACATTATTGATAACCAGACCGCTCTGGAATATCTCAAGGAACGCTTCTGTGCCAAAAGCATCTCTGTAGTGGAGATGAAGCGTGGTTTGTTGCAATTAGGCGTCGACCTACCTCACAAGCCAGTTGGGAAATAAGGACTATCTCTCCGGCAGAGCCGGAAAACCCCCCATCGATAAAGACGAATTTCCTTCTCCCGGAGGGAGCAAGG
Organism: Leptospira fainei serovar Hurstbridge str. BUT 6; assembly: GCF_000306235.2. Taxonomy (NCBI): domain Bacteria; kingdom Pseudomonadati; phylum Spirochaetota; class Leptospiria; order Leptospirales; family Leptospiraceae; genus Leptospira; species Leptospira fainei. Next base: position 30,106 of record NZ_AKWZ02000012.1, on the reverse strand, counting down.
AGTTCTTTTATATTATTACCACGAGGAGAGGTATCAGAGTATGAGCCTAAAGACCAAAGAACAAGTAAAGATCGTTAACCGTTTTTCTTTTTTAAGAAGTACTATTGAAATCAATTCCACCGAGTCCGGTGAGGCTTTCCTCTTTACGAGAGAAGCCATTCCGGCGGGTGAAGTTGTAGCCGTCTGGGGAGGCAAGGCAGTTCATAAAAACGAACTGGCTGGACTTTCCGGGTTGTCTACCCCTCATCGGGTTCATAGCGACTTCTATCTAGTTTCTCCGCTTCATGATGATGGGATTGATTCGATTCACTACATTCGACAAAGTGTGGAACCGAACTGCGGATTTCAAGGCGACATTACTCTCGTAGCCCTGAGAGACATCCCCGCTGGCGAAGAAATCACCTATCATCCCGCGATGAAAAATCCGGAACTAGCTTGGGCACGTACGGAAGACGCTGAGATCGTGAGAAATCGCTTTAACGGAAGTTTCCCGTCGTACATCCAATCTAGAATCGACGCAGACCCTGAATTAAAGGTCTACGAGCCCTTCAAGAACGGTGCCTGGGGTCTTTTGACCTCCATCGATCTGGAAGGCTGTGACGCGGCTTTAATTCGCGATGCGGATGCGATCAAACGCTATGTTCGCGAACTTTGTGATCTAATCGAAATGAAACGCTTCGGTGAAACCGTAGTCGTTCATTTTGGAGAGGATGAAAGAGTCGCCGGATACTCCATGTTCCAACTCATAGAGACTTCCTGCATTTCCGCTCACTTCGCAAACGAAACCAATACTTCCTATATCGATATCTTTTCCTGCAAAGGGTACGATCCGAAAGTAGCGGCGGAATTTACTCGGGAATTCTTTAAAGGCGATGCGATGCGCCTGACTGTAACAAACCGCTTCTAGGAGGCATATTGGAACTCTGGCTGGACGAAGCGCTCGAACTAACGAACGGGCGCGCTCTCAAGATTAAAATAAAGGAATTCGTACATAGCCGTAAGACTCCTTTCCAGAAGATAGACGTATTCGAATCCCAAAGCTTTGGTCGCATGTTCACTCTTGACGGAGTGGTGATGATGACCGAGGCGGATGAATTCGCTTATCATGAGATGATCGTCCACGTTCCAATGTTGAGTCATCCCAATCCCGAGAAAGTCTTGGTGATCGGGGGAGGCGACGGTGGAACAGTGCGAGAAGTTCTAAAGCATCCGTCCGTAAAGGAAGTTCATCTTTGCGAAATCGATAAAGGGGTTGTAGACGTTTGTTACGAATACTTCCCTGCAATCGCTAACGCGATGAAGGATCCAAGGGTGAAGCACGCATATGAAGACGGAGCTAAGTATGTCCAAGATTATAAGGAATACTTCGACGTAATTTGCGTGGATTCTTCCGACCCGGTGGGTCCTGCGGAAGTTCTCTTTAAACGACCTTTTTATGAAACGATGGCGGCTTCCCTAAGGCAAGGTGGTATTTGTACCACTCAGGGAGAAAGTTTTTACTATCATGGTAAGGTCATCAAGGAACTCTTCCAATTCATTCCTCAAGTCTTCGATCATTGCGGTTATTATTTCACCGTAGTGCCGACATACCCGTCCGGGATTATCGGATTCACATATTGCTCCAAAGGACCGGATCCGTATAAGGTTGATCCGGACCCTAAGCGCGTTCCTAAAGGGTTGAAGTATTATTCTGCAGAAATGCATAAAGCGTCATTTATGCTTCCACCATTCGCTCAGGAATATATCGTACGTAAGTAGGCTTTGGATTTTCATTCTAAATTCATTCGGCGGAGAGAGGAGCTAGGCTCTCTCCTTTGCGTAGGGATCGATCCCGATATCGCGAAACTTCCTCCCTCTCTAGAAGGAAATTATGAAAAACTGTTTTTGTTCTCGAGAGAGATCGTGGATGCAACGGCGGATTTTGCCGTCGCTTATAAGCCTAATATCGCTTTTTACGAAGCTTTCGGTTCTCAAGGAATCGCTCAGTTCGAAAAACTGATCCGTCATATTAAAATCCATTATCCGGGAATTCCGATCGTAGCGGACGCTAAGCGCGGAGATTTGGATAATACCGCCAGGCAATACGCGAAATTCTTTTTCAAAGAGTTAGGAGTGGATTCCTTAACTTTGTCCCCTTATATGGGAGCCGATACCGTTCAACCGTTTCTTGAAGATTCCTCCAAGTTGGTTTTTCTCCTGTGTTTGACGTCCAATCCTGACTCGGCACAGCTACAGAAAAAAACCTTTTCGGAAACGGGAAGAACCTTGTATCAAGAAGTTGCAGCGTTAAGCGAAACATTTTCCGCACGAAACGTGGGTTTGGTCGTGGGTGCGACTCATCCAAGCGAATTGGGAGAGCTCAGGACCTTGCACCCGGATCGCATGTTTCTCATCCCCGGGTACGGAGCTCAAGGAGCTTCTCTTGAGGAAGTGATCGCTGTCTGTGGGGAAAATTCGCTTATTAATTCCTCTAGAAGTATTATTTTCGCGTCTTCCGGGTCTGATTTTGCGGAAGCCGCTCGGAAGTCGGCCGAATCGATCACCGTTCAGATGAAGAAACTTCTTTCCTTTTAACCTCGCTTTTCCCGATAAACGGATATGCGTCGATCAAGTTTAATTGATGCATAGAATTCTAATATAGATTCCTATATACTAATTAAGGGACGCCCTTCATACAATCGATGAGCCTAGATTTTTTGCAAATAGGTACCGAGTTACTTGCCCAATTCGGCGGGTCCGGGCTGATGCTGATTTCTTTCGCAGCTGCTACGCTTTTACCGTTCAGCTCCGAGGCGGCTTTGGCGGTAGCTATCCTCTCAGGGATGTCTCCGGAAAAGGCCGTTTTTTGGGCCTCCATTGGAAACTGTGCCGCGTGTTGCTTCAACTATGGGATAGGGTATTGGTTTCGAAACGGCGTTGAGATGAAGATAGCGAAATCCAAGACGTATTCTCATTGGGCGGCAGTAATGAAAAGAAGAGGAATTCCCGTTTTATTTCTTTCTTTCTTGCCGATCATCGGCGATCCAATTACGGTTTTAAGCGGTTTCCTTCATCAGAGGCTTGTCATTTTTATTCCTTTAGTATTCTCTCTTAGAATTTTAAGATATATCGTTCTCGCTTACGGACTTCTATCTCCCGGCTGAATATTCGATTTGCGAAGTCTTAATTGCCGTTAACTTTTTTCTCCCAAGCATCGAAGTTCAATTTTTTTCCGGCAAGGAAGCCATCTCGATCGGTCTATAAGGAAATATTTTTCGGAGATTTACTTGAAGCAATCTGCTCCCAAGAAAAAGACCGCGTCTCGAATGTCTTTCCGGCGACCGAAGATTGGCGGGTCGAAACCGAAGTTAGCGATTATTGGGAGCGGAATTGCCGGATTGGGTTGCGCTCATTTTTTGAAAAATGAGTTTCGGCTCACAATATTCGAAAAAGGGGATTATATCGGCGGCCATTCCAATACCGTTATGGTCGGCGAAGACGGAGACTCGATCCCGATCGATACCGGTTTTATCGTTTTTAATCACGTAACGTATCCGAACTTGAAGCGCCTGTTCGAGGATCTAAACGTTCCGACCAAAAAAACAAGCATGTCCTTCAGTGTTCAGCATGTGCCTGAGCGGTTGGAATTTTGCGGATCGGGAATGAACGGGTTATTCGCTCAACGAAAGAATTTAATCAATTTTCGTTTTCTTCGCTTACTGTTAAACATTAATCGATTCAATTCGGAAGCCCCGGCGATTCTAAGCAATCCGAAATATATGGATTATTCTCTCGGTCGATACGTTCGCGAGGAAGGATATCACCCGGACATATTGCGATACTATTTGGTCCCGATGAGTTCGGCGGTCTGGTCCACGCCGGAGGAAAGAATGTTGGAATTCCCCGCGTATTCTTTGGTTAGATTTTTTCTGAATCACGGATTTCTCGGACTAAACACCCAGCATCAATGGTACACTGTCGACGGGGGATCTAAAGAATATGTAAAGCGTTTAACGGCTCCGATTAAAGAAGCTTTCAGATTAAAAACTCCGGTACTCGGCGTGGAGCCCGCAGCCGGAGGAAAAGTAAAGGTCATTCTGAAGGGCGGAAAAACGGAAACCTTCGATAAAGTGATTTTAGCCTCCCATGCGGATACGTCTTTAGAATTATTAAAGAAACCTACGTCGCTTCAGAAAGAACTTCTTTCTCAATTTTCCTATCAAAAGAATATTGCGACTCTTCATACTGACGACTCCGTGATGCCGAAAACGAAATCCACCTGGTCCTCCTGGAATTATAGAATGGATAGTGTTGATGGAACGATACGTCCTCATACGATTTACTGGATGAACAGTTTGCAGGACGTATCTAAAAAAAGGAACTACTATGTGTCGATAGGCGATCCGGGTAAAGTGAGTTCTAAAAAAATCATACGGGAAATAGAATACGAGCACCCTTTGTTTCATGTAGGATCATTGAAAGCACAACAGCGGCTTTCGACGCTGAACCAAGGCGGCGGTTCGATCTACTTTTGCGGAAGTTATTTTAGATACGGGTTTCACGAAGATGCTTTTTGGTCAGCCAAGATCTTGTCCGAGGTTTTGCTAGGCAGGAAGATATGGGATTGAATTCCAAAATAATCGAAGCCAAAGTAATGCACGATCGCCGAGTCCCAAAGCGAAACCGTTTTCGTTACGGAATTTTTACCTTTCAGGTCGACTTGGATGAATTGGATTTGCTGAACCAATCGTTTCGATTGATCGGGAGGAATAGGAACCGTCTTTTTGCGTTTCGAGATACCGATCATATGAATTTTGGAAAAGCGGGAATTAAGGAGAATTTTTTAGAGTACATAGCTCGGGCAGGGGTCAAAGAGAAGGTAGGCAAGGTTACGCTGGTCACGAATCTGCGTATTCTAGGTTATACGTTTAATCCGGTTTCCTTTTACTTTGCGGAGGATGAATTTGGGCAACCTCTCTGCAGCGTGGCGGAAGTTGGAAATACGTTCGGAGAAATGAAGCATTACTTTTTGGGAAAGGAAACTCTCGATGATCGAGGATTTCGGAGACAAGAGAGAAAATACTTCTATGTTTCTCCGTTCGTAAGCTTGGACTCCGTCTTCGATTTTCGGCTCAATCCGCCGGCGGATGATCGATTGAATATTCGGATCGACGCTCTCGAAAATGGCGAGACTACTATGGTGACGACTTATACCGGAAAGGCTAGAAGATTGACCGATTTAGGATTGCTTTGGATGTTTTTCAAGTACCCGTTCGTTACGTTTAAAGTGATAAGTTTGATTCACTGGCAGGCGCTGAAACTGTACTTACGGAAAATTCCGTTCATTCGAAAAAATGAAAACGGCAATCTGCAAATAGGAGTTCATCTTGGAAAGCGATAATTTCGTTAAGGTTGAACGTTTGGAATCCGGAGCCGCATTCGGCGTAGAAGGATACGGATTTTATAGAAAGATTTTTTTCGGTGCTTTGTCCGGAATGAATAAAGGATCGCTTCGGATCCTATTCCCGAACGGAGGACAGGCTTATCTTGGCGATCCGAATTCGACCGCTTCGTCCGAATTCCATCATGCGCTCATTCAAGTTAAGAACTCCGTATTCTTTAAGAAGCTGGTTCTATACGGCGATATAGGATTGGCGGAATCCTATTTGGACGGAGACTGGGATACGGATGATATTCGGGCAATTATCTGCTGGTTTCTTCTGAATATAGATAGCACGCCTTCTCTCAGCGGCTCTAATAAGAACTTTTTTCATTTAACGTTGATGAATCTAGGAAATCGTCTCCTTCATCTTTTTAGAGCGAACTCCGTCCGAGGGAGTAAGAAAAATATCGTGGAACACTACGATCTTGGGAACGAATTCTATAAGACGTTTCTCGATTCTACGATGACGTATTCCTGCGCCTATTTTAAGAAATCCGACATGACATTGGCGGACGCGCAGACGGCCAAAATCGAGCGACTTTGTAAAAAATTGAGATTAGAACCGGACGATCATATTCTAGAAATCGGAACCGGCTGGGCAGGATTTTCGACGTATGTCGCTAAGAATTACGGCTGCAAAGTGACTTCCTACACGATTTCCGAGGAACAATTCAAGTTCGCGACGGAGAAAATCCGATCTATGGGACTCGAAGATAAAATCGAAGTCCGGTTAAAAGACTATCGACTTGTAGAGGGTACGTACGATAAGATTGTCACCGTGGAAATGCTCGAAGCTGTCGGACATGAATACTTCGAGGACTTTTTTTCGATGTGCGATAAGGTTTTAAAAAAAGACGGTTTAATGGTGCATCAAATCATTACCTGTCCCGATTCGCGCTATGAATCCTTTCGTAAAGGGATCGATTTTATACAAAAACACATCTTCCCAGGCTCTTTGATTCCTTCGATTGCAAGAATCAATCAAGCGATCAATCGCACTAGCGATATGTTTCTCCATGAAATGGAAGATATCGGTAGAAACTATGATCGCACTCTCTTATCCTGGTTACAAAGCTTTGAAAGTAATCTTTTAGGAATTCGTGAATTGGGGCACGATGAAACTTTCATCAGAAAGTGGAGGTACTATTTCTCTTATTGTGCCGCTGCGTTTCATATGCGTAACATTACTGTGGTACAAGCGGTGTACACTCGACCTAATAATCTCAAGCTAAATCGCGCGTGACTGCATCCGAATTTCCACAATCTAAAAAAAAGACGTCCATCGTACAAAAAACGAAGGATGTCATCGTAAAAGAACTCAAAACGGGAACGACTCCCGAAAAAATAGCCTTATCCTTGGCGTTGGGAGCCGGAATCGGCGTATTTCCTTTGATCGGAACGACTATGGCCCTTTGTGCTTTATTAGGTTTTCTTTTAAGGCTCAACCCGGTTTCGGTTCAGATTGCAAATTATTTAATGTATCCTTTCCAGATACTTTTCTTAATTCCATTTCTTGAATTGGGAGCTCGAATTTCCGGTAAGGAATTGGATTTAGGCTGGGCTTATCGATTTGTGGACGGCGACGCTTCTCAACTCTGGGAAGGTCTCTCCAATTCCGCGATCTATGCCGTAGTCGGTTGGGGTTCCATAGTTCCTCTACTCGCTATCGCTTCGTATTTCGTTCTTTTACCGATCGTAAAAAAAATCAATCAGCTTGTTCGTAAAGAATCCGCGAAAAGTTGAATAGGCAGGAGAATTTTGTGTACGAAAACGCTTTATTCTTAATCTTCACAGCTTGGGCGGTCGTGTTTGCACTGATGAGCGTTCTTTGGCTCTTAGGTAAGATATTTCATAATTATTCGATCGTCGATATGGGTTGGGGACTTTGCATTTCGACTGCCGCAATTATCTATTTTATACTTGGAGACGGGTATCCGGTCCGCAAGGCGATTTTTGCGTTCATGGCTACCGTATGGGGCTGGAGGCTCTCTTATTTCATATTAGTGACTCGTGTTCTTACCGGCCATGAAGATCCTAGATATACGGCTTTTCGAACGGAATACGGAGAGAAAGTCGATCGGAAATTTTTTACCAACGTTTTTCAATTTCAAGGAATCCTGGGGATCGCTCTCAGTCTTCCTTTTATTTTCCCGGCATTGAACGCCTCTATGATAATTCATCCTTTGGAAATTTTCGGCTTAGTTTTTTTTGCCGTTAGCGTATTGGGAGAATCGATTGCCGATTCCCAATTGGCCGACTTCAAGCTAGACCCTTTAAACCGAGGAAAAGTCTGCGACGCGGGACTGTGGAAGTTCAGCAGACATCCCAATTATTTTTTCGAATGGTTGGTTTGGGTTTCTTTCGGGTTAGTTTCTTTAGCGTCTCCCTGGGGATGGATCGGTTTATTATCTCCTATAGTTATGTTCCTGTTACTGACTCAAGTCACAGGTATTCCGTTAAACGAAGAAGGGCAATTGAAATCCAAGGGAGACGCCTACCGCGAATATCAGGAAAAAACCAGCTCGTTCTTCCCCTGGTTTCCTAAAAAATAAAAATCGGTTCACGTAGAGGTTCGACTGATTTTGTACGGGACCCGTGCAAATCATTAGGTCATCATTATATGAAGAAGGAATTAGCGAATGAACTTCCTATATAGTTTAATGGAGAGAGACGTATTTCCGGACTGGTTGATTCGCCTGCGAATACGTCAACTTTTGCGATTACGATTGCGGCAGGAGAATCGAGGGAGTTTCGAAAAGAACCAAGAGCATCTAATGGAATATATTCGGACTCTGAAAGCTTCTCCGATAGCGGTTCATACGATCGCAGCTAACGAACAGCATTATGAGGTCCCTGCCGAATTTTTCAAGTTGGTTATGGGGAAGTACATGAAATACAGTTCGGGATATTGGGTTTCCCCAGCGGTAGGAATCGACGAATCGGAACGGACGATGCTTCAGTTAACCTGCGATCGGGCTGATTTGTCCGACGGAATGAGCGTCCTGGATTTAGGTTGTGGATGGGGATCACTCTCTCTTTATATAGCCGAAAAATATCCTAAATGTAAAGTCACAGGAGTTTCCAATTCCAGAAGTCAAAAGATCTTCATCGAAGGAGAGGCTAAAAAGAAGGGATTAAGAAATCTAACGATTTTGACTATGGATATGAACGTATTTAAGACTTCCATAATGTTCGATCGAATTCTTTCCATCGAAATGCTCGAACATATGAAAAACTATGAAGCCTTGTTCGAAAGATTGGCCGGATTTTTGAAACCTAACGGATTATTCTTCGTGCATATATTCACCCACAAGGACTACGCATATCCGTTCGAGGTGGTGGATGAGACCGATTGGATGGCGAAATATTTCTTCACGGGCGGCCAAATGCCTTCCCATAATCTGCTCTTGCATTTTCAAAAGGATTTCTTATTGGAGGATCAGTGGGTCGTTAACGGAACTCATTACGGACTTACTTCGGAAGCATGGTTATCCAATATGTATGCGCATCGGAACAAGATATTGCGTATTTTGGGAGATACGTACGGCTCGGGCCAGGCCGTCAAATGGTTCGTTTACTGGAAGGTATTCTTTATGGCTTGCGCCGAATTATGGAAGTATCGAAAAGGCGAGGAATGGATTGTCTCCCACTATCTGTTTAAGAAAGCTTAATTTTACGGAACCGCTTTATCGGATTCCCGTTCGATTGCGGTTAGGCTTTCATACCCGTGTACAGGAATAAAATCAAATCTTTCGTTATCTTTCTCGCTTTACGTAATTCGACCGAGCGAAACATGACTTGTTTTCCCGATAAAAGTACGGCGATTCCATGTACCATCGTCCAAGCCGCTATGGCGGATTTTTCTATGCTAGGAGTTTTGATGATTCCGGCGGTTTCGCAAGCTTGGATGATCTCGACGATGATCCGAAAGGAATCGTCCTCCATCCTAACGAGAGATTCGTATTTCAAATGACTTTCGATTTGATTTCCGTACATGATTCTAAACAAATCCTGGTGCTCCAGAGCAAATTCTACATAGGAAACTCCCGCCTCCCGAAAAAGCAAAAGTGGATTCGTTCGGTATTTCGACTGAATTTTTCTCTGACGTTCCGAAAGTAATTTAAAACCTTCTTCCGCGATATCCGCATAAAGGGATTCAAGATCGTTATAATGTCTATAAGGAGCGGATTGGCTGACTCCTGCGAGCATTGCAGCTTTTCTGAGACTGAGTGCCTTATAGCCTTCCTCTTTTAGGATGCGTATCGAAGCGTCCAGAAGAGCCCGTTTTAGGTCGCCGTGATGATAGGAATTTTTGTCGGGAGCGTTTTTCATGTTGACATCTATTACATTGTTAACGAGTATTACATTTGTTCCTCAATGTAATCACTGTTAACATTAAGGAACGAGAGGGTTTTGTCAATGGAAATCGAAAATTCGGATAACCGGTATGACGTTATTTTTATAGGCTCCGGAATGGGAAGCTTAACGGCGGCGAGTCTTTTGACTCAGTTTGCGGGTAAGAAAGTGCTAATTTTAGAAAAGCATTTTCAGCCGGGAGGGTTTACCCACGAATTCCAGAGGAAGCAGGGAAAATACCATTGGGACGTAGGAATCCATTACGTAGGGGATATGCACGAAGAAGGTCTATGTAGAAAGCTTTCGGATAAGATTACCGGAAAAGCCGTTCGCTGGAATCGGATGTATGAGCCGTTTGAAAGATTGATGTTTCCTTCAGGAACCTTCGATATTTACGGGGATCCGGAAAAATTCAAAACCGACTTGATCCGGCAATTTCCGGAAGAGCAGGAAGCGATCGAGCGTTATCTGAAGGATATCAAGAAAACCTCCGCATTATTCGGCAAATCACTGATGCTTAGATTGGCTCCTCCACCTTTGGAATCCTTCTCCGAGTTATTAGGAGACCCGACGATCACGACGCTGAAAGAGTATTTTGACGCGAATTTCAAAAGCGAAGAATTGAAGGGAATTTTAGCGGCCCAATGGGGAGATCATGGATTGCCTCCTTCGAAGGTAGCGTTCGCGATGCATGCTTCTTTAGTGCAACATTATATTAACGGTGGATATTATCCCGTCGGCGGCGCAGGAAAAATTTTCGATGCGATCGAGCCGATCGTAAAGGCAGGCGGCGGAGACGTCTTGTCCTCGGTGGAAGTTCGGGAAATTCTGATTCAAGACGGTAAAGCTATTGGAGTGAAGACGAAAGCGTTACGAGGCGAAGGCCAGGAACGGGATTTTTTTGCGCCCGTAATCATTTCCTGCGCCGGTGCATATCCGACTTACACGAAGCTGATTCCCGAATCGTTTCCTATTTCGTTTCGTAAAAAACTGAAGGATTTTTACGATCGGGAGAAGATGACGACGAGTCTTTGTTTGTATTTAGGACTTTCCGATAGCCCTGCGAAGTTGGGGTTTAAGGGGGAGAACTACTGGATTTTCGCATCTTCCGATCACGATAAGAATTTCTCCGAAAGGAACGATTGGATTAACGAATCGGGCGAAATTCCGAATTTGTATGTCTCCTTTCCGAGTCTGAAGAATCCGGAGGCAAAAAGCCATACTGCCGACGTGATTACTTTTACCGATTATGAAAATTTCGCGGAATGGAAATCTTTTCCTTGGAAAAAACGAGGAGAGGATTATAAGATTCTAAAAGAGAAGATTACGAATCGAATCTTATCCACGATAGAATCCAAATTTCCAGGGTTCTCTAAGCTAGTGGAATTTTCCGAGTTATCCACTCCGATCACGAACGAACATTTCACATCTCATCCTGACGGCGCGATCTACGGGCTTGCCTGCGTAGCAGAAAGATACGATAAGGAAAAATGCCCTTGGTTCGACGTTCGAACTCCCGTTTCGGGACTTTTTCTTACTGGAGCCGATGCCGGATCTCCGGGAATTGCAGGAGCGATGATGGCCGGGCTTGCGGCGGCAACCGCGGTAATCGGAAGCAACGCCCTTCTAAAAGAACTTCGAAACTAAAGAAAGAATGTCCGGCCTGAAATTCGGTCGGGCATTCCTAATAATTCAATTTTAGGATACGAATTTCTTTCTCTTCGAATCGAAGAGTTTCCTTGATTTGTTGGAATCGTTCCGCTGAGAAAGCGGAGTCAGGACTCTTAAGCTCGGCTTTTAATTTTACGATTTCATCATATAGATCGGTGAGTTCGATGATGTTTCCCTTCGCCTCCTTGGAATACAGGATTCGAAACATTTGTCCTATACGGGAAGGAATATCCGAATTTACGATCTCGGAAACGCTTACATCGTCGATATGACGAAACATCCAATTCTGCAAATAGATCGCCAATAAGCGTTCCATACGTAGAACGTCCTCTTTCGTATTTCTCGGAACGATTCCTTTAAAGAATCGATAGCGTTTGCGTAAATATTTTCCGGCGTTTAAGACGTCGGCGGGTTCGACTTTGATTTTATCCCATTCTTCCTTGATGATCGGAAAATATTCGGAACCGAAATACGGTTCTCCGATTTCGCATAGATGAACGGCTCCCGGATCGAAACATTTCATTCTTAATCGAAAACTGTCCCAATCTCCGGAAACTAAATTTACCGGCCCGCTGGATTGTAAGGGTTCTAAGGCTTGGTTAATTTCACGAATGAAATTGCTCTTTAATTGATCTGACGGATCGGCCAATAGAAAGAAATTAAAGTCGGACATGGGGGTTCCGTCGCCCCTTTGTCTCGAACCGTAGAAAATCAGTTCGAACGGCTTAAGCGAAGATACACTCGAGAGATTTTCCTTAATTCTTTCCATGTCCTTTTCTCATTCGAAAAACAACCGCATTCTAGAAAGATTCTCTAAAATCGCTTTGTAAGCCTTGTCCCTTGCTTCCGCATCTCCGAAGGGCAGGGACTTAACGTGGTTAAAGTCGTGATAAGTAATCTCGATCGAGTTACCCGCCACGTTTTTTTTAATGGAGGAAATAAAGTCCAAATTGATGACCTCAGTATCCCCTAATTTTAACCACATTTTCCTTCGAATCCTGGGGCGAAACCCCTTGCACGGATAGGGTAGTTGCCGGAACGGATTCGGTCAAGAAAATACGAATTAGCAGTAATCTAGAACGTAAATCTCAATATCCGCCCATCGATTAGACGCATTGTCAAACCGGGAGTTGGGGAACCCGTCGTTATTATTAGGATGGCCTGGACCGATTCATGGGGGGAAACGCGCCTATTTCACGATTTACTGGCGGGAAAATCGTTTTATCTTCGGGAAATTGTGTAGGAACTTCGACAAATTTCTGTGTCGAAGTTCCTACACATTAAACTCAAGCCACCGAGTGGAACGAAATCCCCGTTCTGATTATGACAAAAATAAACTTCGATTAAAAGGCTCGAATCCCACGGCTTACAAAATCATGGAATTCCTTGCCCAATTCCAGAGTGGTAAGGCTCTTTTTATTTTCGACCTCAGTCTCAAAGACGATGATAAAATTGCCTCTCTGCCATTCCCAACGCACATAGCAGCGTTCGGGAGAGGATTTTTGAAAGCAACCCGAGAATACCGTGGACCGGGTATCTTCCTTCATGGGGAAATACTGGAACTGACGCCCGTTCATTTTTGCCTGCTCAGATTCCGGAACAAGTTGGCGAAAATCATTCGCATTATCTTCCGTGTAGGAGGAGGCGCGGAATCGGTCAAAGTTGGAATTCACGTCGGCGACCTTGCAGTCGTAATAAAGTCCGCGAGCAAACAAGCGACCCGCGTCCAATAACACTGCGTTTCCCTGCGTGGAGTAAACGATATCGTAATTTAAACGGAGCATCGAAGGATTTTCCGCGACCGAAACTTTTCCCTCGGTCATAGGCGTTTTACAACCTGAGCATAGTAGGAGAATCGTCAAAAAACTAATAACCGATCTCATACAGATCTCCCCGATAATTTCTAAATACGTAAGAAGAAGATTTCGTTTCTTCCAAATAGTCCGTCGGTAGCGGAACTTTTCCTCCACCGCCCGTAAGATCGACCACATATAAAGGGATGCAGAGACCGCTGATTCTTCCCCGGATAGACTTCATCAATTCTACTCCCCGTGAAATCGGTACTCGAAAGTGCGAGGAGCCGTACACCTCGTCGCAATGATGCAGATAATACGGTTTGATTCCTGCGGACGTCAGTCCGTAAAATAAATTAGTCAGCGCTTCGACCGAATCGTTAATGTCTTTTAAAAGAACCGCCTGGTTCAGAACCGTAACGGCGCCCTCCTTAATCAAACGTTCGATTCTTTCTCTTGCAGTTGGAGTAAGTTCCTTGGAATGATTAAAATGTGTAACTATGAAGACCGGAAAATGTTTACGCAGGATCGAACAAAGTTCTTCCGTAATTCGCATCGGTAAAGTTACAGGATAGCGAGTATGAATTCTCACTTGGTTGATATGCGAAATCGATTTTAATTCACCTAATAGGTAATCGAGTTTCGCATCGGAGAGATTTAGCGGATCTCCGCCAGAAAGAATGACTTCTCGGATTTCGGTATGAGTTCGGAAGTAATTCAGCGCTTCCTGCCAGTCCTCCGAACTCGGAGTTTCCATTGAACGAGATACTTTTCTTTTTCGAGTGCAAAAACGACAGTAAACCGCACATACATGAGAAAGATACCAAAGCGCTCGATCTGGATACCGATGCGTTACTCCTCTTACCGGCATGTGCGATTCTTCTGCGAGCGGGTCGATTCGGTCCCAAACTCGCGGAGTCAGTTCCTCCTTTCGAGGAACGATTTGGAGACGTATGGGACAGAGAGGATCCAATGGATCCGCAAGCTTCAAATAGTAAGGAGTCGCGGAAAATGAAAAAAGTTCGCTACAGTCCCGCAGCGATTCTTTTTCCGAATCGGTAAGCTCTAAATATTCGCATAACCCGCTCTCGTCCTTGACGCGATGACGGATTTGCCATTTCCAATCCCACCAATTCGTTTCATCGATGAGAGAAGGTTGATTGCTTACGGAGTAAGATCCCAGATTTTTGCTCCTCTCGTTCTTGTATTAACGAAGAGCCAAGGACGTCAACTGAAGTATCCGAATAAAAAAATCGGAAACCGTGAGGTTTCCGATAGAGGTTTTTCTTTATATAAACCTCAGGGAGATGTGCTCATCAATTTAGGTTGGAGACTTAGGAGAAGGATGAGCGGGTTCCCGCTTTCTATGTATTACAACGGAATTTTTGCCCGAAACCGTTGAATTCTCCCGGGAACAACCTCCCAGAGGGACTTACAGAACTGACTGTCGGATTCAGGCCGGGGGAGGAAGGAAAAGATAACGATAGGATAGCGTATGGCGTACGACTACCGGCTCATGGATACGAGATCCGTAATCCGAATGAAGGTCGGCCCCGTACAAAAATTGGGAACGCGTTCCGAAAACCAATCCCTTATCGTCTTCTCCCGAAGAAAGATAGGTATGATGTTGTGAAACTAGTTCCGTATATTCTCGGATTTTGATCTTTTTCTGGAATACGCGAACCTTTCCTCCCGCAAATTCCTGCCCCAAAATATCGGAAACGAAAATTACGGAAAGAAACGCGACCAGAAATAAAATGCAGAATCGTTTCATACGTCTTCAGTAAGTATAGACGAGATAAAAATACTTAGGCAACCTTTTTCCTGCAAAAAATACTGAAAAATGAAAGATAGGGCAAAAAAGAGAAAATTAATTCTTCTGCATATCGACATTCTACTATGTTTAGGCTATTACAAGAACCGAATTGCGTAATCGGAATTTTCCGATATGCTTGTCGCGAAAGTGAAAGGGTTTTGATTTTTCTTTTATTAGTTATTTGTGCGCTGCCAATCCCCGAAATGGATCGCGTTTTGATCTAGCCCTTGTACGAGTGTTTTCGAATGTATCTTGTCTTTCAATTTTCAAGAGGGAGGTAAGCATTTGAAAATAGTCGATCGTTTTCCAAGATCGTCTCGAAATAGAATCCGGATCGACTACGCTTCCTCGCACCGTCCGTTAATAAACGGTGAGGAACTCCAGCCGCCTTGAGACTGAAGCTAGTAGAGCTTTCAAATCTGAGTCCGGAAATATTTTTCAATATTAGGGCCGGTTTTAGCCCTGCGACGGAAGCATCGATTCCATTTTAAGTTGGCAATGCTGGCGCGTAACGGAAAGAATTTTGCCTTTTTTCGTCGCTAACGGGGGCGTTCTTTTTCCTTGACACCCCGCCTTCCGGCTCGGATATAGAAGGAGCGCAATCCTTTTTTTAGGTCGTATATGAACTTAGGCATTACCGAAGTTAAGAAGGGCATGGTCCTTAAAGTAGAGGGCGAACTCTACACAGTTATCAAGAGCGAATTCGTCAACCCCGGCAAGGGATCCGCTTTTATCCGTACAAAGTTAAAAAATTTGGTCCGTAACAGTTCCATCGAGCGGACATTCAAAGCTGCGGAAAAATTGGAATCCGTCGAACTCGAAAAAAGGCAAATGACAATTTGCTATTCCGAGGGAGATGATATAATCTTCATGGATACGAACGATTTCGAACAGATCCCGGTTTCAAAGGAATACCTGGAGGATATCCTTCCGTTTTTAAAAGAAGAAACTCCGATGGAAGTTTCCTTTTATGAAGGGAAGCCGATCGGAGTAATACCTCCGAACTTTGCTATTTTGCAAGTAACCTACGCGGAAGAAGGACTCAAAGGAGACACTTCCGGCACTGCTCTGAAGAGAGTCACTGTGGAAACTGGCGGAGAAATTAACGTTCCGATTTTTGTGAAGCAGGGCGACGTTGTTAAGATAGATCTTCGCGACTTATCGTACGTGGAGAGAGTCAATAAATAAGTAGGAGATTCTTCTCCTATACGGCATACTTAGATCCTGTATCGACGGATAGAAATTCGGTTAGGGTCTCCCCGAAAAGGGTACGGGGTCCGTTTTTAGTCGGGGGCTTTTTTAGGGAAAAGTACGACACCCAAGGAGAATGAGTTATGGCGACTATCGTCCAGAAACCCGGGTTACCGGAAATCAAAGATAATTCGGAAGTAAAATCCTTCCTCGAAAAACGCGGAATCGAATACGATCATTGGCATGTGCCTGCGTCTTCCAGTAACTTGACCGATAAGGAAGTTCTTTCCGACGATGAGAAGGAAACGCTTCTTAAAAATTTAGACAATCGCTTTGAAACCTTAAAGGAAGAAGAAGGATACCAATCACGGGATCTGATCGTCCTTCATGCACAGGTGCCCGGTTTATCCGAGATGTTAGCTAAGTTCGATAAAGTTCACTATCACACGGATGCCGAAGTCCGTTATATCGTGGACGGTTCCGGAATATTCGGATTTTCCCTCAACGGAGAAAAGTTTCTCGTAAAGGTAGAGAAGAACGATTTCATTTCTGTGCCGAAAAATACGAACCATTGGTTTACTCTTGATGAAAAGAAAAGAATCAAAGCGGTTCGTTACTTCCAGGACATGAGCGGTTGGGTTCCTAATTACGTGGAAGAAACCACGGTTCTTGCATAAGCAGGATGTCCATTAAGAAAGAACTTTCCCGGCTGGCTAAGTCGGGCGTTCTGTATCATTCGAAGGGTTGGATGCCCGGAACGGCCGGGAATCTTTCCCTTCGCGATTTGAAACGTCCGGATGTTTTCTGGGTAAGCGGGAGCGGTTTGGATAAAAACCTCCTGAGCAAAAAGGATTTTTTACCGGTCGATATAGAGACTGGAAAAGTGATTGAAGGATGGAAAGGGCGGGAAGGATTGAAACCTTCGGCGGAAACCTCCATCCATAGGGCTGTGTATAAAGCCTTTCCGGAAATCGGATGTTCGTTGCACGTGCATACCCCCGAATCGAATCTAATTAAATCGGGAGTCACTAGAGAGTCGCCGGTGCAGGAATGGAATCTACCTTCTTTAGAAATTATTAAAGCATTCGGGATTTGGGATGAAAGCCCTCAGGTCTTTGCGCCGGTCGTTTATAATTTTCCTGTGGTTCAGGAAATATCGGACGCTCTCCAGGCATACTTGGAAGAAAAGAAACCTAAAGTTCCGCTCTGTGTCATTGAAAATCACGGTATAACAGTTTGGGGAAAGGATTTAACCCAGGCGAATCGCCATTTGGAAGCTGCCGATTTCATATTGAAAGTCCGGGCGCTTTCTCGATAACCCATAATGTCCAAGAAAATACTGGTTGCAGGAGCTGGGACCGGCGTCGGCCGTTCTCTATTAGAAAAACTGCATGCTCTTCCGGGCGTGGAAGCGATCGGTATTTCCCGTCGCGGGATTCCGCTCGTTCAATCCCTAAAAGCCGGAGCTAATTACGCATGCGATGTCACCGATACGAAGAGTCTTTTGAATTTTTGCCATACTCTGAGAATTCATTGGAGCCGTTTGGATGCTTTGTACTTTACTTTCGGAGACGGATTATTCCAATCCGTTGAAACCTTATCTCTGGAGGATTGGGAAAAGCATATCGCGCTCAATCTGACGGCGCCGTATTTGTTGACTAAGGAATTGTCCTCTTTGATCGGGAAAGGCTCTCTACTTTGTTATTTGTCTTCGACAGCCGGTCGCCAGGGATTTCCTCAATCTTCCGCCTACTGCGCTTCTAAGCACGGATTAGCAGGTTTTGCAAAGTCAATTAGAGAGGAATGGAAAAATAGGGAAGTCCGAGTCAGTATCGTTTATGCGGGAGCTATTGATACGCCGATTTGGGACGGGAGAAACGAATTCGATCGAAGAGATATGATTCCGGTGGCGGACGCCGCTGATTTCCTAGCGAATCTCTCGTTTCAGCCCGATACATTCAATTTGGATGAGATCGTTTTTCTGCCTCCAAAAGGAATTTTGTAATTTTATAATATAAGGATCTCGTTTTAGGCTTTTTCGAACGGGAGCGATACGTGAAAGATCGTTTTGCCAGGATCCGATTCGAACCAAATTCTGCCTTGGTGCTTTTCGACGATTCGCTTAGCAATATCTAAACCGAGCCCAGAACCTTCTCCTAAAGCCTTCGTCGTAAAAAAAACTTCGAATACCTTATCTTTGGTTTCGGCCGGAATTCCGGGACCGTTATCCTCGATCGATATCAGAACCTCGTCCCCGTCTACGTGAGCTTGGATGGATAATTTCCCCTTATAGTTCATAGCTTGAACCGAGTTCATGATCAAGTTCGTCCAAAGATGCATCAAATCGTCCGGAAAACCTAGAAAGGAGGGAACATCTTTAAGATCCGTGGAAACATCGACCCCATGTTTGAATAAATTTTGATAGAGAGTCAAAACGGTATCCACATTATCCTTTAAGGAAAAGATCCGCTTGCGGTGGGAAGATTCGAAGTGGGCAAAGCTTCGGAGAGCATAAACGATTTTGGAAGAACGCTCCACGGCGGTTCGAATCGTAGCCACGCTTTGCTCCGGGCCCAATAAATTCAAAAAGAAAGGAAGAAGATCTCTGGTCTTTGTTTCGGTCACTAGCGGAAGAAATTTTTTCCAATTGGAAATGATTCCGTGATCCACGAACAATTCGGCAGTTTCATCCGGTAATAGGGCCTTGTTAGCATTCATTTCTTCCTTCAGTTGCGCAAGGATTCTCCTTCGTTCCAACCCGATCGTCATTTCTTTGGATTCGATTCCTTGTAGGATAAATTCGTCGAAAAGATTCCATTCTTTATCGGTGAGCTTCGTTAACTTATCCAACTCGGACCGTATCCCGCTCCTAATTTTGACTAGATGCGAAAGAATATTATGCCCTGCTGCATGGATGGCTCCTATCGGGTTATTGATTTCATGAGCGATCCCTGCCGCAAGTTGTCCTAAATCCGCCAACTTAGAGGTTTGAATGAGCTGCGATTGAGTCCGCTTTAAATTCTGGAGAGCTTCTTCCAGTTCCTTCTTTTGTAACTCGATGATCTCGTTCTTATTGGAAATTTCTTCGTTTGCCTGCTGTAAAGTGTGAATTCGTCCTTCCGCTTCCTCCAAACCCGTTACGTCCGCTCCCGTCGAAATAACATATGACAATTTCCCTTCTTGATCCCGTACCTCTTTATGTTCCCAAACGGTATATCTGGATTTTCCGTCCCGCCGTTTCAGATGAATATTGGTTCTTTTTGGAAACCGTTTAGGGCCGAACCTCTTGTAAAACACTCGGAAGACCCGATTCTTATCGTCGGGGAAAAGAACCACATCCCAAAAGGATTTTCCTTCCAGTTGCGGGAGGTCGTATCCGGTCACTTCCTGACAGGCTTTATTAACCAAAATTAATCGACCTTCTCCGTCTAAGACCAGAAAAAGTATTTTAGTGGAATCTAAAATACTTTGTAGAATATCCCGTCTTTCGGAAATTTTCTTTTCCTCCAGGACTCGTTCGGTGATTTCCCTTAACGTGACGATTCGAAAAATGGAGTTGAATTCTCCGAGCGGTTTGATCGAAACATCATAGTATCCGATCGGAACTAACCCGGGGCGTTTCCATTCGGTAGTAGTCTTTTGACGCATCAAGCAATCGTTTAGCACATCGACTAGATCCGGAAGAAATTGCGAGAGCTTGGTATCGCCTCGAAGCCGAGTGGTTCCGAGCAGATTGAGAGCGGCTTGATTGCAATCTATGATATAATTTTCTCGGTTTAAAACGAAAACAGCGTCTTGTATCCATTCGAAGACTTGGTTCCTCGCGAGAGGGATCAAATCGAGAATCCGAAAGTAAAAAAGACCGTAGACCCAGATTAAACATGAGATACTTGCGGCTAAAGGAAAAATGTCGAGTCTAGGATGGACAAACGGAACGAAATTTGCCACCGTCATGATTTGCCCGATAAACGGAATACTCAGCACGATTAAAAAGACAACGCTGCGGATTCTGTGGAACCCTCTTTGAAAGATTGTGCCGACCAGAAGAGCCAGTAGACATAGAGAAAAAATAATTAAGAAATTATAGACATATACGTTCATCCAAGGACCGTATTCGTAAACTAAGGCTCTCCAAGGCGCAGTATCATCAAAATATAATGAAGGTCGAATCCATTCCGGCTTTCCGAACCAAACGACGGTTTCTATGGAAATAGGAATGGCGGAAAAGAGAGCCACTGTAATCGGTTTGATGAATCTATCCAAGTTCACGACTCTCATGCAAAGAAACGGCAGAGCCGTTACAATGATATCCGGCCCTAAGAATTGAAAGTTATCCCAAAATAGGATATTATCGGGTTTAACGCAAACCATTTCCCAAAAGTAACCGAAACTATAGAGAAGCATTCCAAATGAAACGGCGGTAAATTCTCTCGAGCCGGAAGTATTCCGATTTCGAATAGAGAGATATAGGGTTAAGAAAGAGAGCGCGAAGCTAAGAACGGGCAGGAATGCATAGGGTGTCCAATGAAACCATTCCGACATTTGATTTCCGAAATCCATGCGTATTATTAGCAAGACCTTTTCAATGGCGATTCTGCCCGAAAAGAATTTCCTAATAGCATAGGATTTTACGATACAAATTTTTGAGAATGATGGATTTCAAGAGATCTCTTAAACGCTAGATTCCTACGAATTCATCGTTTTTCGAAACAGTTGTAGAACCGTCATTCCGCCCGACATATTCGCGAAAGCGGAGAAGCCACCCATCATCGCACCGCTCAATCCAGGGGAGGCCGCATCCGCTCCAGTCAATGTCAAATTTTCGATAGGAGTCTTGGGCGAAAACCAGGGCGATTTAACCTCTCTAAATCGATCGGGTACACAAGGTAGACCGTAAATGGTTCCTTTCCGATGTAAGGTAAAATGCTCCGTGGTAATCGGCGTGGAAAGTTCGGTATATTCGACCAAATCCTTAAATCCTTCGTATTTCTCTTCTACGTAATCCAGAAGACGACGAATGAGTTCGGCTTTTTTGGCTTTGTAGGTTTCGTTTCGCTCTTTCCAAGGCTGGTCTTTCCAAAATTCGAAAGCCTTATAATCGCAGAATGCGATGATCTCCGCCGTGTGCGCGTGTGCTTCCGGATCTTTGAGAGAAGGGAAGGATAGATAGACGCCGGGAATTCTACCGCCTTCCGTCCATTTATATCCTTCGGAGAAATTCTTATCATGATCGTAAGAGGAATAGATCCAGTGGTTTTCTCCTTGGAAGCCGAGTCGTCTCGGATCCTCCTTTAAACCCAGGTAGAGTGTTACGTTTGTCGTCAACGGGAACACTTTCGAGAAAGATTCCAGCTCTTGACGGTAAGGGAGCTTAACCGACGTCGGTAAGAGATTTAAAAAAGTATTATATGCGCCGGCATCGGATACGATTTGAGGAGCGTAATAAATTTCTTCTATTTCCTTTCCTTCTTCCTCGGTCTTTCGTTTGTTGAGGACTCGTACTCCGATCGCTTTTCCGTTATCGACGAGTATCTCCTTCACTTCCCGGGACAACGCGATCCTGCCTCCGTGCGCTTTTAGAATATCTTGAACTGCTTGTGCGATCTGACCGGAGCCTCCGATCGGATAAAAGCCGCCCTTTAGATAGTGTGAGACGATAAGAGCATGAATGGCGAAAGAGCTTATTTTAGGAGGAAGGCCGTAATCTCCCCATTGAGAGCAAAGCACCGCCTTGAGTTTTTGGTTCCGAAAGTTTTTATCCAGGTATTCTCCGGTTGTTACCAAAGCAGAGGAAGAGCCGATCAAATCCAGAGCGGCTCCGAAAGTGTCCAGAAAAGGGGGTAAAGCTTTGAGCATCATGTGCCTCCCGTGCCAAGACGCCACCTTCTTGATATCATGAAAATATCGCCGGATAGCTTCCTTTTCTTCCGGAAAAGATTCTATTAAATCGTTTTCATATATGCTCGGATCATTCCTAACGCTAAACGTAAAATCCGGATACACGAACTTCTCAAATACGTCCGGCATTGCGGCCCAACGGACTTTACCTGCAGTAACTAAGTCGAAAACCTTTCTGAGGGCGGAGCCGGATTCCATATCGCCTACATAATGGATCCCGACATCCCAAAGAAATTTTCCTTCCCGTTTGAAAACGTGGGTGAAGCCGCCCGCTTTGAAATGTTGTTCCAAAAGTAAAACTTTCTTATCGGAAAACTGAGCGAGAAGAGATCCCGTAGTCAATGCTCCCATACCGGAGCCGATGATAATAACGTCGTATTCACGATTTTCCATACGTTTAGTCTTTCGCGAATCTATAGAGTAGAATCGCGCTTCACAGGATTCAAACCGATTCTTTAGAAAAATCCAATCTAAAAAAAGGGGAAAAAATCTTTTGTGAGTCTGTTCTCTGACTTAAATCAAATGTTCGTTTTCATTAAGTAAGGATTTTGCGAGTTGACCTTCCCGGAAATCTTTGCTTAGAGTTTTCGTAATACATTATCTTCGCGCTAATCAGGACTTTTGCAATTAAACGTAGCCGTGACGTCGGTTCGGTTTTTCTCGCCCTCTATAATTCAATCGACTTTAGCTTCCGACTTCAATTGAGAATGAACATTTGGCCTTTGCTTGAGCGGATCCATGTTTATGATCTTGAAATTATCTCACGAAATTCTCCTCAGACTCTCTGAAGAATTTATCGAACCCTTGCCCGCCCGGTCCGGCCATCACGAATCGACTTTGGTTACTGGTTTGCAGGGGAAATGAATAAATGCGCTAATGAAAGGCCAGTCGTTACTCGAGTAATATGATTAATTTTGCTAAATAGTCTTTCGAGCTTAGGGCTGAAAGAAATTTACCACGTTATGCGATCTTTTTTGGGCTAGTTCGACATATATTCGACAAATCTACTTGACCAAATTGCCTATTTACGGTTTTTTTTGAGCCTTCTGGGACTCGAGGGGCGAAGCTATGAAGTTAGTGTTTTTTATATTTTACTATACAAATATTTGGTATTTTGTATTTCTCTCCCATGCCGCCAAGAGTCAAGGTCGTTCAAGAATGGATCAACGGTAGAGTTTTCCTAAGAGTTCGGATGCTTCAATTCGATTCCGGAATATTTGATTTCTTTAAAAAACTTCCGAATGCCAAATGGAATCGAAGCTCAAGCGAATGGCTGGTTCCCCGAGTCGACTCGCATTTATCCGAGTTTATTTTTTTCTCCGGTAGGTTCGTGGAGGCGGAACCGGATATTCTTCTTCTTCCTTTAAAAACAGAATTATTGAGGAGAAATTACAGCCGGAAAACGGAAAAGGCTTATTTCCTATACAATCGTGCATTCTTGAGAGCGACGGGTAAACACCCTTGCTACGTTGAAGATTCGGATCTAACAGGGTATCTGGATGATATTCATTATTCACGCAAACTTTCTTCGGTCACAGTCCGGTCCATTCTACAAGCTTTAAAATTTTACTATAACTCGGTCCTCGGAAAACAATTTCTCCTCTCCTATTCCATCCCAAAGCGCGAAAAGAAAATTCCGGAGGCCTTAACTAAGGATGAAGTTTTTAGGATTTTGAAAAGTCCGGTAAATGCTAAACATAGACTTCTACTGTCCTTGTGTTATGGGGCGGGATTACGAGTGAGCGAGTTGGTATCCATTCGTGGAACGGATCTGGAATGGTCCAAGAACCAGATTCGAGTTCGTCAGGGAAAAGGGAAGAAGGATAGATTCACAATCCTGCCTAAGTTCTGTAAGGAGGAATTAAGAAAAAAAGTAAATCGTTTCGGAGAAAACGCATGGGTATTTCAAGGTCAATCGAGCGGCTCGCATATTCACGTTAGGACTGCAGAAAGAGTTTTCGAATCTTCCAGAGATAAGGCTCTAGTTAAAAAAGAAGTTTCGATCCATGATCTTCGGCATGCATTTGCGATTCATTTGCTTGAATCGGGTACCTCGATAAAAATCATTCAAAAACTCCTTGGACATGTTTCAGTTCGCACAACTGAAATTTACGCCCGGATTACGGACCCTTCGCTATTGATGGTTCAAAGTCCACTGGACGCTTTCAATTCAACGGAAATATAATCCGTAATATTATTCATACAAAGTAAGATCAAAACTCAGTTCTTCTCCCTAAAGAAGATGATTGAAATCGACTGAAGGTAGCCTTTCCGAAAATCTTTAAGACTTTCCGATTAAAACTTTCATTTCTAAAAGGCCTAAAATTCCTATTTAAACAGGGATAGAAATATTCGGTATGCGATTTATCCGACACGCCGGAAATGTACGCTTATACGAAGGTTCGGAGTTGTACGCTTTTACGTCACAGCGGAAGATGAGCAGGGGTGTATTTTTAGACAGCCCGACGGAGATTTTGAGTTAGGCGGACATCCGACGGGTTTAGTTTTTCGACTTCGGCTTTGATATTTTCGTGTTCTGGCCGGAGGTGGATGTATTCCTACACGGTCGCTCCTGTTCTGATCTGGTGCCGGGATTTGAATTACATCTATATAGTTCGATTTGAGCGAGAGGTGTCAATGCCTGGCGTATTCGGAGCGAAACAGTTAGCTATAAGAAACACTTTTACTAACTCGGCATTTGGTTACTAATAGTAAATTAGAAAGAAATTTGAATTGCAACGAGTTTGGGTCGGACGTCGCCTAACTTCGGTTTGCCACTTCGCTTCGGGCTCGCTTTGCGACCCTTGCTCGGCCTTCGGCAAATCCGGCTTCGCCGGACTTCGGCAAACCTTGGCCGTTAGGCGTCATTTTTAAAATTATTATGAAGGAAAATAGGAATGAGTCGTAAAAAGGAAAGCCTCTTTTCTGGGAGGCAATTATTCCAATATCTTTTAGGTCTACAGGATGAAGCTAGACGCATTGCGGAAACTTTTGATACCATTCGACTTAACGAAGAGTCAATTGAAACTATAATTCAGGAAATTGTTTCGGAATCTTTCCCTGATAGAGTTTTGTTTTCGACTGATAAAGTTGAAATCGTTGACGAAGGGGAGACTGATGTTGATGTATCGGGAGATCCGAATTATTTCACACCTTTTGGACGAGGAAAGAATCTGATTAGAGGTAGGTATATCGAAATTGCTGTTCCTTATTCCGGTGACTCTAAACTTTTTAAATTTCAGCCCTCTACGATAACTCTCGGAAAGGTGTTGTATGGTGAAGTAATTGGAAATGAGATACACCTTAGATACGAATTTGTTAAGCCTGAGCCCCAGAAAATTGAAAGTAGATATAAAGATGATTTACGACATTTAAAGAATATTGAAGGTTCAATGAATTCGGATATTGATAAGCTAAGATTAGAAGTTATCAATTTGGTGAATAGAGTATTAATACATAAAAAATCTCTTTCAGCTGATTCTGCAAAAATTTCAGAAATTCTTAACTTACCCGTTCGTAAAAGAACTAACATGCCTAAGGAACTTGAAGTTCCTCTAATACGAAAAAAAGCAAAGATTAGTAAAAATGTAGACTCCTCAGGTAAAGAGTATTCGATTAGTGTCGAAGTCTTTGAACAAATTTTAGAGATTATACAAAGTCTATCTTTGATGATGGAAAGAAGCCCGTCCACTTTTGTAAAATTGGAAGAAGAAGAAATTAGAGACCATATTCTAATTCATCTTAATGGGCATTTTGAAGGAGCGGCAACGGGTGAAACATTTAATTATCAAGGAAAAACAGACATATTAATTCGGTATGAAAATCGAAATATCTTTATTGCCGAATGTAAATTTTGGTCTGGAGAAAAAGGCTTAATAGATACTATTGATCAAATCTTGCGATATACGACTTGGCGTGATAATCGACTTTGTATAATTCTATTTAATAAAAATAAGGGATTATCAGAAGTCATTAGAAAGGCCCAAGAAATAGTAACTTCGCATTCCTGTTTTGATAAGAATCTTGCGTTTAGATCGAAGGTTCTTTCGAATCTTGGAAGTACTTTTGTATACGAATTTCATCATCCATCCGATTTAGAAAAGAAGTTAACTTTATCTTTACTTGTATTTGATATTCCAAAAGGGTGAGACTTTGCTCTCATGCAAAAACGACGCCTAACTTACGGCTCTGACGCATCGCTTCGAGATGCTTCGCACTCTCGCTTGGCCTCCGGCACATTTTGCTTCTGTCACTTCGTTTGCAGAGCAAACTCGTGCCATTGCAAAACGTCGTCAAGCCTTGGTCGTTAGTCGCCAGTCAGTTAAATTATGGATGAACCAGAAAAAACATTTGATACAAGTTCAACAGATATGTTGGTTAAAGGAATTTATAGTCCTCTAGCCTTTGAAGAAGGTTTTTATCGGAAAGATCTAATTAAGCTTGTTACTAAAAAAATATTAAACAGAATTTCTGGATTAGATGATTCTATATCAAAATGGAATAAACGGGGTAGGTTCAATTATTCAGGTAAAAATTTACAGGGGCAAGAGATTAGTGGAAAAACAAGTTTTTCCGAAGTTGAAAATATCCTTAAGAAAAATCGCCAATATTTACATAGTGAGGGGGGGCCTCCTGAATTACTTCCGACTTGGATGGATTCATCCTTAGCAGTGAAATTGAACTTTTATTTTCCGGAAAATGGCTCGGAAAAATCGCTGACTATAGAACTGAATACAAAAGGCTCACATAACTATCCAATTTTGCCTAATATTGATCGTGAGGGCATTGCTCTTTCATCAACATTAAGTACATTAGAACAAATGCTTTATTCTTCGAGGACTGATTTAGTGCTTCATGCAGCTCATATGTTCTCTAATGAAAATGACTATTGGCTTGAGAAGTTGATTACTTTTCTTAATACGGCTGTTTCTTTGATAGAGAATATGCTCATAATGTTATACTACAAAGGAAAGCATGATGGACAGTTGTTCGGTTGGAAATTTGATGAAGAAGTTGTTGGGGGTACAATCTATGTTCGTCTTGTAGATAAAATTAAATGGATCTACCAAATTACTGGTAAACATTTGCCCGATATTACTTCTGAGATGAATGCTTTAACTGAGTTAAAAGCAGTAAGAAATCACTTGAATCATTTTGATCCACCAACTTTTGCATGCACAATTGAAGATGTTGCAAATTGGATTAATAAAGGATTTTTAATTTCAAATTTAGCTTTAAAAATACGTGAAACCACAATGTCTTCAATTTCACCGAATTTAATTAAGTTATTGCTGGCGCCTCCTGTCAAATACGTTCCTCACGACCCCGGCAAAGTAAGATATAAACAAGTAGACTCGGGATATCGAAGCTGTTTTAAGAAATAAAGTACTGACCGGCGACTAACTACGCAGCTCCGTTCCGCTCAGGATTGCTTTGCAACCTTCGCTCCAGGCTACGCCAAATTCGGCTTTGTCACTTCGCTTGCAGAGCAAGCTCGCGCCAAGTGCTTCGCACGCGCCGAACTTCGGAGCCGCTCTTTCGTTATCTGCCATGCCGCGCCCCTCATTATAGCGCCTGCCGTCCGTGGCAGGCTAAGTATATCGCGTATGTTTTTGTTATGTCTTATAAAGTAATTGACATAATAAGCCTGGATCGGGACTATTGACGTATGGAATATCAAGAAATTATTGGTAAGGCTGAAAGCAGCGTGAGCAAGGTTGCCGACCCTAAATTGAAAGAGGTCGCCTTTGGTATAATGTTAAAACATCTATTAAGTGGCGATGATGTGGAGGTGGATCCCGAAGGGATACCACGAGTAAAAGGCAAAAAAGCAAATGCTAAATCGAAGAAAGCAAATGGTCAAAAACCAGCCTCTTCAAGCAGTTCAAAAAAGTTAGGCCCTAAGGCGCGCCTAGATGAATTAGTCGATGAGAATTATTTCAAACAGCCGAGAAATATGAGTAACATGCTCGAAATACTGAGCGAAAGAGGGGTTATATATAAACAAAGTGATTTAACTAGACCTCTTGATGCACTAATGGCGGAGAAAAAGTTGAGAAGAAAGAAAATGAAAGTTGGGCAAAGTTCGAAAGAAAATTGGTTTTATACGAATTGGTAAAGAAGAAAGCTAAACAAGAAAAAGATTCTCTCATCGATGTTGCAAAGGAGGCTGTTAAGTGCTGTACTAAAGCGAAACGGGCAGGGAAATCTCTTACGGGTCGAAATTTTTACGCTGAAAAATTTAATTTGCTAAAAGCAAAAGCACATCATCACTTAGAAATATTCAATAAATCAGATCAATTCAAAACCATTAAAAAGGAATCACTTCAAAAAATAGTCAATGCGATAGAGCTAATTTTTGATTTAGAAACAAATTCTAAAGATAGAAATCGCTCAGTAAATGAACTCGATTTCATTTATAAATCGGAAATATCAAAGCTATTATTAGCGAATTCGGATGCTAAAAAAACTGAATTTACATTATCCGATTCTTTTATCCCTTCAGAGCTTTTTAACAATACCAGAAGTTATATCGAAAGAGTTGCGAAACAGGCATGTGGTTCATACGAAGTAGGCTTTTATGATGCTTCTGCCGTAATGTTTCGTCGACTATTGGAAACGCTTATTATTGAATGTTTTGAAAAGTATTCTATTGGAAATAAGATTAAAAATGGCAATGGTGATTACTTCTATTTGAAGGATTTAATTAGCGCTTTTTTATCCGAAAATTCTTGGTCTGTGTCTCGAAATTCAAAGACCGCTTTACCAAAGTTAAAGGAGATAGGCGATCTATCCGCTCATAGTAGGCGATATAATGCTACACTTCCGGATTTGAATAATATTCGTTCCGATCTTCGAGTGGTAATTGAAGAACTATTACATGTGTCGGGTCTGAAAGACTAGTTTAGACTCTTTTTGACATCTTTGAGCTTGTCTCGGTTTTTACGACTGGTCAACCCGAACGCTTCGCGATCGGGACGCAGAATTTCCCACTTAGTTAGTACTAAGGGCTCTCGTTAAAACTGCTTCGCAGATTTTACTCGGGCTTTCTTCTGCGATTGAATGATCTCATCTGTCGTAAATACAGAATAAAAGAAGAAAGGAGACTTCCTATAAATCTTCATAAACTTTAAGAACTCATCCATGTATAATCTACATTTACCAGATTCTATTTTTGAAATCTGGCTTCTGCTCCTCTTGATCATTTTACCTACTTGCGCCTGAGTAAGATTTGCTTCTATTCTAGCTATCTTTAGTTGGTTATAAAAAGCTTTCTTCTCTTCCTCGGAAATTCTCCCTATTGTTTGTCTGTAGGTAGCACTTTGAGACTTGCTTTTGAATTTTCTCGTCATAAATGAGCCTTTAGCGATCGGAAATCTCGAAAGAATATGTGACCCACGGTATGCCGCGTTTACTTTTTGTCAACTCTGCCGCAATATACCGTGTGTGGATTTTGAAGAATTTTTATTAAAAGTCGGAAAGAATATTCAGACAGTGCGAAAAGAAAAAGGGCTTACTCAGGAAAACATGGATGAAGGCGATTATGCCGTTCCTGTTAGGACTTTACAAGATATTGAAGCGGGCAGGGCTAATTTTACCGCTAACTCAATTTTCAAACTCTCTAAACGATTAAAAGTTAAACCCAGAGATTTATTGGATATTTAAAAGCTTTGCGTTAAGTCTTCAATTCCAATTCTATTGGCATTCCCTAACCGGCTTCGCCTTCCTTGGCTCCGCCGGTTAGACATTCGGGGCGCGGCACAGCAGATAACTAAAAATTGTCGCGGCGCTTCGGGATCGCTTCGCGACCCTTGCTTGGGCTTCGCCAAATTCCGCTTTGTCACTCGTCTTGCAAAGCAAGTCTCGCGCCAAGTCCTTCGGACTCGCGGAACTTCGACAATTATCTTTCGTTAGGCGGACATCCGACAGGTTTAGTTTTCGACTTCGGCTTTGATATTT